>CAKUME010000056.1 GCA_934667575.1 uncultured Eubacteriales bacterium
GGCTTGGAGTGCCCATCCATCCGCGAAAACAACCGCAAGCTGATTTTTGAAAATGCCGAAAAAGGCGTGCGTTACTTTTGGGTAAAGCCGTCGGATGTGGCGATCTATGTGGAGCGCGGTGCGGCGGACATCGGCGTGGCAGGCAAGGATATCCTGCTCGAATATGCGCCGGATATTTATGAACTGCTGGATTTGCAAATGGGACGCTGCCGCATGGCGGTGGCCGCAAAAAAAGGCTTTCGCGATGACCCCGCGCGCACGCTCCGGGTGGCGACCAAATTCACGAATATTGCAAGCCGCTATTATAACGAAAAGGGCCGTGACATTGATATTATCCATCTCAACGGTTCGATTGAGCTGGCGCCGATTTTGGGCCTGTCGGATGTGATTGTGGATATTGTGGAAACCGGTACCACACTGCGCGAAAACGACCTGGAGCCAGTGGAAACGATTGTGCCCATCAGCGCACGGCTGATCGCCAACAAGGCAAGTTTCAAATTTAAGAACAATCTCATTACCGGGATTGTTGAAAAAATGCAGGCGCTTTTGCAGCAGAACGCAGCAGAAAAGGAGCGGTGAACATGATTCAGATTTTAAAATACGGCGAGGTGCCCAATTCGGCTTTGTTTGCGCGCGAAAACCCCACGGCAAATGTGGCGGACACCGTTGCGGAAATTATTGCCGATGTGGCGCAAAACGGTGATGCGGCCTTGCTGCGCTATGAAGCGAAGTTTGACCACGCGGCGCTCACCCAGCTCGAAGTGCGCCCCGAGGAGATCGATGAGGCGTTTGCGCAGGTGTCCCCCAAATTTGTAGACATTCTCACACGTGCCGCGCAAAATATTCGCGCGTTCCACGAAAAACAGGTGCGCACCAGCTTTATTGTGAACGAACAGCCCGGCGTGGTGATGGGGCAGAAGATCATGCCAATCGAAAAAGTAGGACTCTATGTGCCGGGCGGCACGGCGGCATATCCTTCCACCGTGCTGATGGACAGCATTCCGGCCAAAATTGCGGGCTGTGGCGAAATCACGATGGTCACGCCGCCCAACGCTGCGGGCAAGGTGAATCCGGTCATTCTGGCGGCGGCCAAAATTGCCGGTGTGGATCGCATTTTCAAAGTGGGCGGCGCGCAGGCCATTGCGGCGCTGGCCTATGGCACGGCAAGCGTGCCGCGCGTGGATAAGATCGTTGGCCCGGGCAACGCGTATGTGGCCGAAGCCAAAAAGCAGGTGTTTGGCCGGGTGGCCATCGACATGATCGCCGGGCCGAGCGAGATCCTGGTGGTGGCGGATCGCACCTGCTCGCCGCGTGTGGTGGCGGCAGACCTGCTTTCGCAGGCAGAGCATGACCGCATGGCCACCGCGGTGCTCGTCACCGACAGCCCGGAGCTGGCGGACGCGGTATCGGCGGAGCTGGAGCGCCAGATTCCGCTGCTGCCCCGCGCAGCGATTGCGCGCGAGTCGATTGATCGCAACGGCAAAATTATTGTGGCCGACACACTACGCCGTGTGATTGACATTGCGAACGAAATTGCGCCGGAGCATTTAGAACTGTGTGTCGATCAGCCGTTTGATTATCTCAACGAAATTCGTCACGCGGGGTCGATTTTTATGGGCAAGCACTGCCCCGAGGCGCTCGGCGATTATTTTGCAGGCCCGAACCACACGCTGCCCACCAGCGGCACCGCGCGTTTTTCGAGCCCGCTGTCGGTGGATGATTTTGTAAAAAAATCGCAATACACTTATTTTACCGACGAAGCCCTGCACCGTGTGGCTGCCGACGTGGCTTATTTTGCCGAGCAGGAAGGGCTTTCGGGCCATGCGCGCAGCGCATTGGCGCGTGAAACCAACGAGGAATAATGTTCCCTGAGGGCTCAAAATCTCCGCTGCACCGTTTAACACGGGCCGCGGGAAACCATTCCGCACGCACCGCACACCAGCGGTGCAGCCGGAACCGCATCAGAAAGGAAGTGCGCACGCGTGAGCCGTTTTATGCAGCCCCGCTATCAGGCGCTCGAGGCCTATGTGCCGGGCGAGCAGCCACAGGATCAGGTTTATATTAAATTGAACACCAATGAATCACCTTATTCGCCCGGGCCGGGCACCTGCGCCGTGCTCAACGGCACGCAGGCCGCGCAGCTGCGCCTCTATTCCGACCCTGCGTGCGTGCAGCTGCGCCGCAAGCTCGCGCAGCGTTATGGTGTGCAGCCCGAAAATGTGTTCGTTTCCAACGGATCGGATGATGTGCTGAATTGTGCATTTGCGGCGTTTTCGGGTGAAAATTGTCCGGCATACTTCCCGGATATTACCTATGGATTTTATCCGGTGTTTGCGCAGCTGCATGGCGTGCCGTTTCACACGGTACCCCTGCAGGCGAATTTCCGCGTGAACCCGGCGGATTATATGGATCGGGACGGCATGATTGTGATTGCCAACCCAAACGCGCCCACCGGTTTAACGCTGCCGGTTTCCGACATCGAACAGATCTTGCAGCGCAATCCGGATCATGTGGTGGTAATTGATGAGGCGTATGTGGATTTTGGCGCAGCATCCTGCGTGCCGCTCACCTCAAAATACGATAATCTGCTCGTGGTGCAAACCTATTCCAAATCGCGCAGCTTGGCGGGCGCGCGGCTTGGATATGCCATTGGCAGGACAGCGCTGATTGCGGATCTCGAAAAAATCAAATTTTCCACAAACCCTTACAGTGTGAACCGCATGACGCTGGCGGCCGGCGCAGCGGCGCTGGATGAAGATGACTATTACGCCGCACATTGCCGCGACATCATCCGCACGCGGAAAAATACCACGGCGCAGCTGTTGGCAATGGGCTTTGAGGTACTCGATTCGCAGGCGAATTTTGTATTCGCGCGCCATCCGAAAATGGACGGGGGCCGTTTTTATCAGGAGCTCAAGCGCCGCGGGGTACTGGTGCGGCACTTTACCGCGCCGCGCATTGCGCAGTTTAACCGCATTACCATTGGCACGCCCGAGCAAATGGACGTGTTGATTAACACGACGGCCGAAATTTTGAAGGAGGGCGTGGCCGCCCCCGAAAGGAGCTGAATGCTTGTGCGTACCGCAACACTAACGCGCAATACCGCCGAAACGCAGATTACGCTCACCCTGACTCTGGACGGCGCCGGGCGCAGCGAGATCGACACCGGCTGCGGTTTTTTGAATCATATGCTCACACTGTTCGCGCGGCACGGCCGCTTTGATCTAACGCTGCACTGCACCGGCGACCACGATGTGGACGAACATCACACAACCGAAGATGTGGGTATCTGTTTGGGTGAAGCGTTCGCGCAGGCAATCGGCAACGGGCGGGGCATCGTGCGCTATGGCAGCTGCATTTTGCCAATGGATGAAGCGCTGATTCTGACCGCTGTGGATTTTTCGGGGCGCAGCTGCTTGGGCTACAACCTTCAAATTCCCACCGAAAAGGTTGGCACGTTCGACACCGAACTGGTGGAAGAGTTTTGGCTTGGGTTTGTGCGGCACGCCAACCTTACGCTGCACATCCGCCAGCTGGCCGGCACGAATGCGCATCATATCATCGAGGGCGCATTCAAATCCGCCGCCCGGTCGCTGCGGCAAGCGCTGTCCATCGACCCGGCATTTGCCGACGAGATTCCGTCCACCAAAGGGGTGTTGATATGATTGCCATTGTCGATTACGGCGTCGGAAATTTGTTCTCGCTGCGTTCCTCGTTTGCCGCGATTGGCGCAGAGGCTTGTGTGACCGGCGACCGAACGGTGCTGGCGCGTGCCGATCGGCTGATTTTGCCCGGTGTGGGCGCATTTGCCGATGCCGCGGCGCAGCTGCGCGAAACGGGGTTGGCCGAAGTGGTGCGGGAACGGGCGGCGGCCGGTGTGCCGCTGATGGGCATTTGCCTGGGCATGCAGCTGTTGTTTGACCGCAGTTTGGAATATGGCGATCACGAAGGACTGGGGCTGATTTTCGGCTGCGTGCGTCCCATTGCCGATGTGATTCCGAGCGGCCTTAAAATTCCGCACATTGGCTGGAATGCGCTTCGTTTTGCACAGCCGCACCCGTTGTTTGGCCGCATTGATGCGGGTGATTATGTGTATTTTGTGCATTCTTATTATGCGGCCGACTGCGCCGAAAGTGTGATTGCAACGACCGACTACGGTGCGCCGCTGACCGCTGCGGTGGCGCGCGGCAATGTGCTCGGCTGCCAGTTCCATCCCGAAAAGAGCGGTGCGGTCGGGCTGAACATTTTGCGTGCATTCTGCGCGCTGACGCGGGAGGAACTGCAATGACTATTTTTCCGGCGATTGATTTATACAATGGCAAGGCAGTGCGTTTGCTGCGCGGCGATTATGCGCAGATGACCGTGTACAGTGATGATCCGGTGTCCGTTGCGCAGGACTTTGCCCGGCAGGGCGCACAGTATTTGCATGTGGTCGATCTGGCGGGGGCGCGCGACGGCGGCACGCCGAATCTGGAAACCATTCGCGCCATTCGTGCGCAGAGCAATCTGTTCACCGAGGTGGGCGGCGGCATCCGCTCCATGGATGTGATCGCGCGGTATTTGGATATCGGTGTGGATCGTGTGATTTTGGGCACGGCGGCGATCACTGCGCCGGGGTTTGTGGAGCAGGCCGTGGCGCGCTGGGGCGACCGCATTGCCGTGGGCGCCGATCTGCGCGACGGCCGTGTGGCCATCCGCGGCTGGACGGAATCGTCGGAGCAGACGGGAACGGAGTTTTGCGCGCGCATGGAGTCCATTGGCGTTCGCACGATGATTGTGACGGATATTGCGCGCGACGGCGCCATGCAGGGCACCAACCGCGCGCTTTACCGCCAGCTGGCGCAGAATTTTTCGATTCAGCTCATTGCGTCGGGCGGCGTTTCCACAATCGATGATGTGCGCGCGCTGCGGGCCATGAATCTATACGGCGCCATTATCGGCAAAGCGTATTATACCGGCGCGATCGATCTCGCCGAAGCAATTGAGGTGGCAAAATGATTACGAAACGAATCATTCCATGCTTAGACGTGAAGAATGGCCGCGTGGTCAAGGGCGTGAAATTTGAAGGATTGGCGGATGTGTCGTCGCCGGTTGCGCTCGCCGAATATTACAGTGCCCACGGCGCCGACGAACTGGTGTTCTACGATATTACCGCGAGCGCAGAGGGACGCAAGCTGTTTACCGATATTCTGTGCGAAACGGCGCGGCGCGTGTTCATTCCGCTCACCGTGGGCGGCGGCATCAACACGGTGGCAGATTTTGACCGTGTGCTGCAATGCGGCGCAGACAAAGTGAGCGTGAACTCCGGCGCCATTCGCAATCCGGCGCTGGTGGGTGAGGCCGCCAAGCGCTACGGAAACCAGTGTGTGGTGCTGTCAGCCGATGTAAAGCGCGTGAACGGGCAGTTCCATGTGTTTGCGCGCGGCGGCCGCGATGATACCGGCATGGAGGCCATCGGCTGGATCCGGCACTGTGTGGATGCCGGCGCGGGCGAAGTGGTAGTGAACTCGATCGACACCGACGGTGTGAAGCAGGGTTTTGATATTGAGCTGCTGCGGCAGGTGTGCGCCGCTGTGCAGGTGCCGGTGATTGCATCGGGCGGCGCGGGCTGTGCGCAGGACTTTGTCACGCTGTTCCGCGAAATTCCGACCATTGATGCCGGGTTGGCCGCATCTATTTTCCACTTTGGCGAAGTGAAGCTGAACGATTTGAAGGCGCTGCTGCGCGAAAATCATATTCCGGTGCGTCTGTAACCGGCACAACGGAAATGCGGTGTATCAATAAAAGAAAGGGAGCGCATAGAAATGCTCAATATGGACGAACTGAAATTTGACGCGCAGGGGCTGATTCCTGCGATTGTGGTGGATGCCGAGACCAAAGAGGTGCTCACGCTCGCGTATATGAACCGTGAAAGCCTGAAAATTTCGCTAGAAAAAGGGCTGACCTGCTTTTGGAGCCGCTCGCGGCAGGAACTGTGGCTCAAGGGCGAAACCAGCGGCAATTATCAGCATATTGTGGATATTACCGCCGACTGTGACCGCGACGCGCTGACGGTGCGCGTGCGCAAAGACGGACCCGCCTGCCACACCGGCGCGGAATCCTGCTTTCATCATCCGGTGTGGCGCAATCCGAATGAAGCGGAGCCGTTTTCGCTCGAAGGGCTGATGCAGCTGATTGCCGGGCGTAAGACGAACCCGCAGGAGGGCTCCTACACGACCTATCTGTTTCACAAGGGATTGGATAAAATCCTCAAAAAGGTGGGGGAGGAAGCCACCGAGGTGATCATCGCGGGCAAGGATGGCGACAAGACGGAAACCATCTATGAAATTGCCGACCTCACTTACCATGTGATGGTGCTGATGATTGAAATGGGTCTGTCGCTCGACGATATCAACCGCGAATTGGCCGCACGCCATGTGATCGACCACAAGGTGAAGCAGGAAAAAGCGACGGCACTCACCGAACAAAAGTAATAAAACAAAAATGCACCGATTGGGTCCGGTTTTCCGCTTGGCGGAAACGACCAATCGGTGCATTTTTATTCGGCGTCGGCCTGGCTGGCTTGCAGCCAGTCGTGCGGGCTCTGGCCCGTGCAGCGCCGAAAACTGCGGTGAAAGCTGCGCAGGCTGCCAAATCCGCAATCGAATGAGGTTTGCGCAATGCCGGTGCCGCTGCGCAGCATAGACTTGGCTTTTTCCACTCGAAACGAGGCCAACAATTGCGAGAAACTCATGGATGTAATTTCCTTAAAGCTGCGCGAAATATAATAACGCGAATAAGCGCAGCAGGCGCAAAGATCGTCCAGTGTGATCGGCTCGCTGTAATGCGCCTCCAGATAATCGGCGATCTGCGCTGCGATGCAGATATATTGTTGGTTTCGGGACTTTTCCTGCGGCGGCATCGGCACAAGCGGGAGCTGAAGC
>CAKUME010000057.1 GCA_934667575.1 uncultured Eubacteriales bacterium
GCTCCGGACAGCGACGCGAACAATCAAAGCGTACCGTCAAGTGCGAGAACCAATGCGGTTAACGCTTGTAGTAACGATCCAACGCGGCCTGCCGCAGCTCGGTCAGCTTGGCCAGATCCATATCGTTGATGTGGCTCACATAGCTGTCCCAATCCTTATCAAGCGACAGGGTGCCGTCCACAAAGCTGACGAAACTTTCGCTCACATAGGTGTCAATGTTGGTGCTGATAGAAGACACCTCGGTGGCTTCGTCCGCCGTTTGCGTGACCAGCGGGAAGCTCGCGGACTGCGTGCCGTTCTCGTCCGAGTTCCACACGGCCAGTGCATCCAGGCCGGGGCCTTTGGACGATTTGCCCAGCACGAGACGGTTGTAATAATCCATGGCGAGCGGGCCCTCTTTGCGGATATACTTTGTAATGGCGTTCGCCGCGCTCAAACCGTCGGCGTCCTTCGTAACCAGCTCGGTCAGTGCCGGCCAGCCGTTTTCCATCGTAAAGGTTGTGCCCTCTTTGCCCCAGTTCATCGCGCGGTCGCCTTCTTCGCTCCACGCCCAGTCGAGGTAGGTGAGCGCCGCGCCCATTTGGGTGCACGAAGTGGAAATGGCCGCGCCGTTGTTGCGGTACGCATAATCCGACTGCTTCAGCTTCAGCTTCTGATCGGCCGTTTTCTTCGGATTGACCAGGCCGATGAAATCAAAGGCGGACGAAGCATCCTTTTCGTGGCACTGATCATAGAGCGCATTGCCCCACGAAGAATAGAACCCGATCCACATACCGGTTTCGCCGGAAATAATTTTCGCCTGGCAGGTGGTACCGTCTTGGTTGGCATAGTCCGGATCCAGCAGCCCTTTTTCATACAGCGTGTGCAGCGTGCGCAGATACTCGCGATAGCTGTCCTGCACCGGCGCAAACACCGCTTTTTTGTCCACATCCATAAAATCGGAGCTGGATATATCGTACGCACTGGCAAAGGACTGCGCAGTTTTCAGCGTCCAGATCTGAGGCGAGAACGGATACGGAATGTTCAGCTTCTCTTTGAATGCGGTCAGCACATTGATGTAATCGTCGATCGTGACCGGCGCTTTCATGCCCACCTGATCGAGGAAATCTTTGCGCACCATAATGCCCATCCAGTTTTCGTCCGTCGGAGCACGGTTCAGAATGGTTTCCCATTTGTCTCCGGGAGAAGTGGTGAAAATGCTGGGCACACAGTAGTAACGGCCGCTGTCGGACTTCACCATGGCTTGTACCTCGGGGTATTTATCGAGGTAAGCCGTCAGGTTCGGCATATACTGCTTGATGCCGTCGGTGATGTCTTGGATCACTTTCGTGTCCATGGCCGCATCCGGGCCGCCGGCATAGGACTGCCAGCCGTTTTCCAAAATGTCCGGCTTCTGGTCGGAAAGAATCAGCGTATTGAATTTGTCGCTTTCCTGACCTTTGGGCGGGATCACCCAATCAATAATAATGCCGGTGGCTTCCTCCGCCATTTTGTAGCACAGCATATCCGCGTTGGAGCTGTACACATCCGGCGCCCGAAGCGACGCAAAGTAGGTCAGCTTGGCGCCCGCAAAGCTTTCCGGCTTGCTCTCGGTGGCCGAAGCCCCACCCGACGAGGAGCTGGGCTGCTTGGAGCTGGTCGCGCCGCCGCTGCACGCGGTGAGCGAAAGCAGCATGGCCGCAGACAGCACGCCTGCAAGAATTTTTTTCATTTGATTACCTCCGTTTGGTGTTTGTGTGTTTTCTGCATTTCGTTTGGGCGAAACGCTTTGATTTGTTCCCTCCCGATTGAAATCGCCTAAGATTTTCCGTCGGGGCTGCCTTGATTATAGCAATGTGTGCACAGCTTGGCAATCGTTAATTTTTTGTTTCGTATGCAATTCTTTGGTTTCAGTAAAAAAACAAAAAAACGAGTGCGCACGGCGGGAGCGTGCAATTTTTGTGCCGCCGGCCGCGCGCCGCGCCGCAGCGCGATTTTTGCGCTTGCCGCTTGTGCACACGCCGCAAAAAAATCGATCGCCTGCCGTTCCGCCCGCCGGGATACACAATTTTTTTGCAGCAAAATAAGAATTGACGGAATTTCCATTTCGTATTATAATGAAAGAAACGCCCGCGTGCGCGCGGGCAAATTTTTTAACGGGAGGCGCGCTGCGCATGGCGGAACAATCAAACAAAGAACGCAGTCCGGTTCCGGCGGAGACTTCGGCGCCCACCGGCGTTTCGGCTGCGCCGGTGGATGCGCGGACGCGTGAGCGGGCGGGTGCAATTGCGGGCGCGGTGGGCATGGGCTGCAATGTGCTGCTGTTTGCCGTGAAGCTGCTGGTGGGCACGGCGGCAAATTCCATTGCCATTACCGCCGATGCATTCAATAACCTTTCCGACGCAGGCTCCTCGCTGGTAACGGCGGTGGGGTTCCGCATGTCCGGCAAGCCCGCCGACCGCGAGCATCCGTTTGGCCATGGCCGAATTGAATACATTTCGGGGCTGATCGTGGCATTTGTCATTCTGCTGGTCGGGTTTGAGCTGTTCACCTCGTCGGTGAAAAAAATATTTCACCCCGATGCGCTCCAGAGCGGCCCGGCTGCCATCGCGGTGTTGCTCGGCTCCATCGCGGTAAAGCTGTTCATGGGCTTGTTTTACCGCCGCGTCGGCCGCCGCATTCAGTCCACCGCGCTGATGGCCGCCATGACCGACAGCATTTCCGATATGGCGGCCACTGCGGCGGTGGTGCTTTCGGTGGCCGTGCATCTGATTTGGGGCGTGAACATCGACGGCATCATGGGTGCGATCGTGGCCGTGCTGATTTTTGTTGCGGGCATCAAAACCGTGTCCGACACGCTCAGCCCGCTGCTCGGTCAGGCGCCCGACCCGGCGCTGGTGCGGCAGATCCGTGACATGGTGCTCTCCTACGATGGCATTTTGGGCATTCACGATATGTTGGTGCATAACTACGGGCCGGGGCGCTTTTTGGCGTCGCTGCACGCCGAAGTGGACGCGAATCGCACCCTAACGGATACCCACGAGCTGATTGACCGCATTGAGCGCGACATTCACGAGCGCCTGGGGGTGCTCACGGTGATCCACATGGACCCGGTGCAGCGCGACACGCCGCGCGTTTGCGAGCTGCGCGCGCTCACGGAGGAAGTGCTCCGCGAGCTGGACCCCCGGCTGAGCTTCCACGATTTTCGCATTGTGGACGGCACCACGCGCACCAATGTGATTTTTGACGTGGTGGTGCCGTATCGGTTCCCGATGAACGAGGCGGAGCTGAACGAAGCGCTCAACAAAGCGTTTCGCGCCCGCGATCCGCAGCTGTGCGCGGTGGTCACCATGGATACCTCGTTCACCGGCGACAGCGATAATCTAAAATGAAAGGAAAATTGCCATGCGAATTCGATCCCGATTTCTTCCCGCGCTGATCCTATGCGCGGTGCTGTGCGTGCTGCCGTGGAGCGCGCTGCTCCTGGTCGGATTTTCGGCCCCGCTGGCGGCGGTTTGCTCCGGCTGCACGCTGCTCACCGTGCTGGCGGTGCTGCTTGCGCGCCGGGCGCGGCGGCAGCGCGAACAGGCGCTTTGCGCGCAGCTGCGGCTCTATTATGAGGCGATCGCGCCTGCTATGGACGAAGCCGACATGCCGCAAACCGCCGAAGGCTGGTCGCGCGCGCTCGGCAAGGCGGCAGCTGCGCAGGCGTCCGACGCGCAGCAGGCGCAGGCGCTCACCGCAAAATTTTTGTCCCGCTGGTCGCAGGAATCGCTGAATGCGCTCGAAGAAATGCAGGAATCGGCGCGCCGCGCCGCGCACACGCTCCCGGTGGAGGGACGCTTGCTTGCGCACGAGGCCAACACGCTCCGCGGGCTGGATGAGCAGTTGATGCGCTTTTTTCGCTGTGAAACCGATTGCTCGCTCTGCCGCATTCAAGAGGTGGAGCTGTCGCGCGTGATCAGTGAAGCGGTACTGCGCCGGTCGGATGCGCTGCGCGCGCGCCAGATCGGGCTGCGCCGCAATTCCACGCGGCTGCGCACGATGTCGGATCCGGTGCTGCTCGCGGGCGTGCTCGACGCGCTGCTGGACAATGCCCTGCGCCACACGCCCGACCGCGGCGCGATCGGGCTGCTTTGCCGCGAAACGGATGGCCAAGCCGAAATCGTGGTGGAAGACGCGGGCAGCGGCATTCCGGCCGACGAGCTGCCGCATGTGTTTGAGCGCGGGTTTGTGGGCCGCGGGGAGTCGCCGGCGCAGGCCGGGCTGGGGCTCTACACCGCGCGCGCCTACTGTGAGCTGCTGGGGCACAGCATTTCATTGCGCTCCGCCGAAGGGCACGGCACACAGGCCATCCTGCGGCTGAAGCTTGCCCCGGTTGCCAAAGCGGAAAAGCCCGCCGAGGATGCGGCGGCGGAAACGCCCGCGGCAAATGCCATGCAGTAACGAATCTTTCGGCACAAGTGCTGCGGCCGATGTACCCCGCCCCAAAGCCACCCACCTAATTGGCAATGCAGTGTGTGAGTGCCGCGGTTCTCGCCCTTTCTGCCGATGCAAAAACGGCGCATTGTGCCCCCCGAAAGGCCTTTTGCAGTTCTTCGCACAGCATCAAAACGGAAAAGCCGCCCGCCGGATGTCGCAAACCTGCGATACATCCGGCGAGCGGCTTTGTGCATCGTCGAAGAAAATCGACGCGATCAAATTTCAATCAGTCCCAGGTAGTGTGCGCCGCAGAGCTCGAGCACGTTCATCATGCAGTCAATGGCGCGCACATCGGATACGCCGCGCGACTCCACAATCACCACGTTTTGCTGGCGGAGCGCCGCGGTCGCGTTGGGATCGTGCGACGGATCGCCCACCGCACGGACGGCACAGTCGGTCAGATGCTTTTGCAGCGCGCTGCAAACGAGCTGCAGCTGCGCCGCGGCAACGGTGCCGGTCAGCAGGATTTCCGCGCCCGAACCGGCCTGCACCTGCAGCTTGGCGGCGATCATGCGATAGGCTTCGTCCGGATTTTTGGCGTCGGGGCTGCTCATATGCCGGGCCGCCCAGCGATCCAGCGCGGCGCGATGCTTGGGCTTGACCTCATGCAGGCTGCCCAGCGCCGACACCGGATAGTTGGCGGTGATCTCGTCGGCGGACTGCAGCGTGTGGGTAAACAGCACGCGCACAAACAGCACAAGCAGCTGCACAAACACACCCAAAATTGCGCCCACCACGGCGAACATCACAATTTTTTTCTTACCGGGCGCAGTGGAAACCGGTTCGAGCTTTTTGCTCAGCTCCTCCACATCCTCTTTCAGCTGAAGAATTTCGCGCTCAATTTTTGCGTTTTCTTCCGGCAGCGTATACTCATTGGCGTTTTCCAGGCTGCGAATATCGCTCTGATAGGAGCGAATGGAGCGATTGCATTCGGCAATGGCGTTCTGCGCATTGCGGATGCTGTCGGTCAGCGCGGAAATCTGGGTGCGCAGCGCAATGGCCACGTCGCTGTCGAGCCGGCCCAACACGGCGCGGGCTTCTTCGCGGCTCTGCTGGCAATCCTGAATATATTCGTTATAGCGGTCAATTTGCTCATTCTGCGACTGAATCTCGGCCTTTTTGTCGGCGATCAGCAGCTGGTTGCTTTCAATTTTGCGCGCGTTGTCGCGAATGGTAATTTCATAGTCCGAAATCTGGTCGTTCGTGTCATCAATCTGCTTTTGCGTGTCGGCCTGCACGGTTGCACTGATCGAAGATCCCGATTTTTTCGTGGCGGTGTAGCCACCAAGCAGCAGCGCGCCGATCAGCATAAAGATCAGCAGCTGCCGCCACCGCCGAACAAATTCCCAAAACAGCGGCTTGAGATAAATGGTTCGTTCCGGTGCGGTATGATGCTCCATATTTTTTAAAACTCCAATCCGTTTCATTTATTCAACCAAGTGATTTCACGAATATTATATCATTATTCCACACTGTAGTCAATTGAAAATCCGGAAAACGCGCATATTTCGGGGACGCGGCGCGCAAGCTACTTTTCGTTCCGGCGCAGCCGGCGGAAAGGAGAACACGCGATGATCCATCTTTGCTTTTATGATACCAAGCCCTACGACCGGGTGTATTTTGACGCCTATGCGTCCGGAATGGGCGTGGAGATTGAATACCTCGAATCCAAGCTGACGCGGGTGTCGGCCGTGATGGCGCGCGGCGCCGACGCGGTGTGCGCATTTGTGAACGACACCATCGACGCGGCGGCAATTGAAACACTGTGCGAAAACGGCGTGAAGCTGCTGGCGCTGCGCTGCGCGGGCTACAACAATGTGGATCTGCGCGCGGCGGCGGGGCGGCTCACGGTGGCGCGGGTGCCGGCCTATTCGCCGCACGCGGTGGCCGAGCATGCCATGGCGATGCTGCTCACGCTGGTGCGCAAAACCCATCGCGCCTATAACCGCACCCGCGACTACAACTTTAATCTGACCAATCTGACGGGCTTTGACCTCTATGGCAAAACCATCGGCGTGGTGGGCACGGGGCGCATTGGCCGCACGTTTATCCGGCTGTGCGCCGGGTTCGGCATGCGCACACTGGCCTATGACCCGTTCCCGGTGGCGGACGCAGGCGCGGAATATGTGCCGTTTGACCGGCTGTGCGCGGAATCGGACATTATTTCGCTGCACTGTCCGCTCACCCGGGAAACGCACCACTTGGTGAACCGCACGTCGATTGCGCAAATGAAGCCCGGCGTGGTGCTCATCAACACCTCGCGCGGCGCACTGATCGATGCGTCGGCGCTGTTGGATGCCATTCGCTCGCAGCATGTGGGCGCGGCGGGGCTCGATGTGTATGAGGAGGAAACGGAGTTTTTCTATGAGGATTATTCCGAGACCATTCTGAGCGACGAAGTGC
>CAKUME010000058.1 GCA_934667575.1 uncultured Eubacteriales bacterium
GATTGGAGGATCTGCGATGCAGGAAATAAAAAGAGACGCCCTCGTTTCCAAGGCGAAGGAATTGCTTGCCAGCGGCGCGGTGAATCGCGTGCTGGGCTGGAAACGCGGCGAATTTGACTATGATATTACCCCCGCGCTCTTTACGCAGGCGGACGAGCTCGACCGCGACTTTGTCTGGGGCGATTTCTGCGGCGCGAACTTCTCCAAGTACCTCGTGAAGGAAACCGAAAAGGACGAAGCCAAGGTGCTTGTTTTTCTCAAGCCCTGCGATACGTATAGCTTCAATCAACTGCTCACCGAGCACCGCTTTAATCGTGACAAGGTCTACGCAGTGGGCGTGCCGTGCAACGGAATGCTCGATGCAAACAAGATCAAGGCGAGTGCGGAAGGCATTGCAGCGGTGCGCGAAGAAGGGGACAACGTGCTGGTGGATACGCTCTACGACGGCACCGTCACGCTGAACCGGAACGATCTGCTCCCGGATCGCTGCTTGAACTGCAAGTCGAAAAAGCACGTGGCTTACGATGAACTGCTGGGTGAAGACGGTGAGGTGCTCGATTCTCACCGCTTCGACGAAGTGGAAAAGCTTGAAAAAATGACGCCCGACGAGCGCTTTGCGTTCTGGCAGGGCGAGCTTTCGCGCTGCATTCGCTGCAACGCCTGCCGCGACGTATGTCCGGCGTGCACCTGTGAAAAGTGCGTGTTCGATAACCCGAATTCCGGGGTGGAGAACAAAGCGGCCGCGAACTCGTTTGAAGAAAAGATGTTCCACATCATCCGCGCGTTCCATGTGGCGGGCCGCTGCACCGACTGCGGTGAGTGCTCCCGGGTGTGCCCGCAGCACATTCCGCTGCATCTGCTCAACCGCAAGTTTATCCATGATATCGACTTGTTCTACGGCGACTATCAGGCCGGCGCCGAAGTAGGCAGCCGCGCGCCGATTGTCAACTATACCAAGGAAGACCTGGAGCCGGCCGAAGCAGTAGAAAGAGGTGAGGAGCATGCGTAAAATTTCGCTGGATCGTTTGAACGAACAATTTGCCGCGATTGCTTATCAGCAGACGCTGTATCTCCCGGTAGACACCGCCACCGGCGCAAAGTATGAAGAGTGGGCCGAGGGCAAAACGCTGTCGGACGCGCTGAACACGGTGCGCAGCGCCAAAGATTTCTTCTTCCCCCAAACGGAAAACCTCATGGATTTCAAGATGGAGGGCAAGAACATTGAGATTATCGACACCCGCAAGGAGAGCGATCCGTTTGTGGTGTTTGGTGTGCGCGCCTGTGATGTGCACAGCTTCGATATCCTCGATCGGGTGTTTTTGTCGGAACCGGTGGACACCTATTATAAAAACCGCCGTGAGCACGGCGTGATCGTGTCGATGGCCTGCACCAAGCCGCACGAAACTTGTTTCTGCGGCACGTTTGACATCGATGCCGCCGAACCGGCCGGTGATGTAGCCTGCTGGAAAACGGACGATGCGCTCTATATGGACGCCAAAACCGACAAGGGCCGCGCGCTGCTCGATTCGCTCCAGGCGCTGACCGAAGAAGCCGCCGACACCGCAGCAGTGGATGCGCAAAAAGCGCAAACACACGACCGTTTGGCCAAGCTTCCGCTCGCCAATCTCAAGGCGGATGCGTTTGGTGCAGGCAAAACGAGCGAGTTTTTCAACGCGCCCGAATGGAAGAGCCTTTCGGAGGCGTGCTTGGGCTGCGGCACCTGCACCTTTGTGTGCCCGACCTGTCAGTGCTACGACATCAAGGATTTCAACACCGGCCATGGCGTGAAGCGCTTCCGCTGCTGGGATTCGTGTATGTATTCCGAATTCACCAAAATGTCGGCCGGTCAGCCGCGTCTCACGCAGCTTGAGCGGTTCCGTCAGCGCTTTATGCATAAGCTTGTGTATTTTCCCACCAATAACGACGGCGTGTTTGGATGCGTGGGCTGCGGCCGCTGTGTTGCGAAGTGCCCGATCCAAATGAACATCGTCAAGGTTATGAAAAAGTTAGGGGGCAATGAAAATGGCTGAACTCAGAGAGCCGCTCATGCCGGTCATCGGCGTTGTCACCGATATCCGCATTGATACGCCGGATGTCAAAACCTTCCGCGTTGTCACCCCCGACGGAAAAAAGGCGTTTGAGCATAAGCCCGGCCAGTGCGCCATGCTTTCGATCCCGGGCGTCGGCGAAGCGATGTTCTCCATCACCTCGTCGCCCACCAACACCGAATTCATGGAGTTCTCCATCAAAAAGTGCGGCTGCGTCACGCAGTGGCTCCATTCGATGGAGGTCGGTCAGCAGATCACCATCCGCGGGCCCTACGGCCATCCGTTCCCGGTGGACACCGAATTTGTTGGCCACGATATGCTCTTTATCGCCGGTGGTATCGGCCTTGCGCCGCTCCGCTCGGTTATTAACTACTGCCGTCACTACCGCGATCGCTACGGCAAGCTCGATATTGTTTACGGCTCCCGCAGCATGCAGGATCTGGTGGACTACAAAGAGATCACGAATGGGCAAACGACGCCGGGGTCAATGTGCACCTCACCATCGATCGGGAGCAGCCCGAATGGGCCGGTCATGTCGGTTTCGTGCCGAATTATGTGAAGGAGCTGGGCTTCTCCACCGATAAGATCGCAATTCTCTGCGGCCCGCCGATCATGATAAAATTCACGCTTGCCGGACTTCAGGAGCTGGGCTTTGACAAAACGCAGATTTACACCACGCTCGAGCTGCGCATGAAGTGCGGCATCGGCAAGTGCGGCCGCTGCAACGTGGGCGCCAAGTATGTCTGCAAAGACGGTCCGGTTTTCCGTTGCGACCAGCTCGACGAGCTGCCGAACGAGTATTGATTAAGGAGGAGTCGGAACAATGGAAAACATGGTCAATATCTATTTGTTCGGCAAGCAGTACAGCGTGCCGGATAATCTGACGATTATGCGCGCCATGGAATATGCGGGCTATCAGCTTGTGCGCGGATGCGGCTGCCGCAACGGATTCTGCGGCGCATGCGCTACTATCTACCGCATCAAGGGCGACCGGGAGCTCAAAACCTGCCTGGCTTGCCAGACCAAAGTGGAAAACAATATGTATGTGGCCACCCTGCCGTTTTTCCCGCTGGTCAAACAAGTGTATGACATCGAAAAAATCAAGCCCGAGCAGCAGATCATGATGCAGCTGTATCCCGAGATCTATGCCTGCGTCGGCTGCAACGCCTGCACCAAGAGCTGCACCCAGTCGCTGAACGTGATGCAGTACATCGCCTATGCGCAGCGCGGCGAATTTGACAAGTGCGCCGAAGAGTCCTTTGATTGCGTGATGTGCGGCGTGTGCTCGTCCCGCTGCCCGGCCGGCATTTCGCACCCGCAGGTGGCCATGCTGGCGCGCCGCTTGAACGGCAAATACCTTGCGCCGAAGAGCGAACACCTGGAAAAGCGCGTGCAGGAGATCAAAGACGGCACGTTCAATGATTTGATTGAAGCGCTCATGGGCAAGCCGGTGGAAGAGCTCAAGGAGCTTTACAACAACCGCGAAATTGAGAAATAAGGAGGGCTCAACGTTATGTATGCAAAAGAATTTCAGGAATCGTTGAAAGCAGTTGAGGCTGCGCGCGATGCCAATATCGCCTATGAGCCCGCCCGCATGACGGCCGACGAGAAGGACACGCTTCTGGCGGCATATCATCCGGATTACAAAAAGAGCGAGTTTGCCGAACTCAAAATCGGCCCCAACAAAGGGGAGTCGGTTCCGCACGAGCTGTGCGAAATGCTTCAGGCACACAGCCGCATTCAGGCCGGTGACGTGGATCTTTCGGACATTCGCTACGATGTGGATGTGCTGATTATCGGCGGCGGCGGCGCGGGTGCGTCGGCGGCCATCGAGGCGGACAATGCAGGCGCCAAGACCATGATCGTGACGAAGCTGCGTATTGGCGATGCCAACACCATGATGGCCGAGGGCGGCATTCAGGCGGCAGATAAGCCGAACGATTCGCCCGCAATCCACTTTTTGGATGCATTTGGCGGCGGTCACTTTGCTGCCAAGCGCGAGCTGCTAGCCAAACTGGTCTGCGATGCACCGGAAGCCATTCAATGGCTGAATAACCTTGGCGTGGAATTCGATAAAGCGCCGGACGGTACCATGATCACCACGCACGGCGGCGGTACCTCCCGCAAGCGTATGCATGCGGCCAAGGACTACTCCGGTGCAGAGATCATGCGCACGTTGCGCGATGAAGTGCTGAACCGCGGCATTCCGGTCGTCGATTTCACTTCGGCCGTTGAGCTGATCCTCGACGAGAACGGCCATGCGGCCGGCGCGGTGCTGATGAATATGGAAACCCATGAGCTGATGGTCGCGCGCGCCAAAACGGTGATCATTGCGACCGGCGGCGCAGGCCGGATGCATTATCAGGGCTTCCCGACCTCGAACCACTACGGCGCAACGGCAGACGGTCTGGTGCTGGGCTATCGCGTGGGTGCAAAGCTGCTCTATGCCGATACGCTTCAGTATCACCCGACCGGCGCGGCGTTCCCTCAGCAGATTTTCGGTGCGCTCGTCACCGAAAAGGTGCGTTCGCTCGGTGCAAAGCTGGTCAACCGCGACGGCAAGGTCTTTATGCATCCGCTCGAGACGCGCGACGTGGCGGCGGCTTCGATCATTCGTGAATGCTCCGATCGCGACGAAGGCGTAGACACCGGCAGCGGCAAGGCAGTATGGCTGGATACGCCGATGATCGAAAAGATCGGCGGCGAGGGCACGATCGAACGCCGTATTCCCGCCATGATGCGTATGTTTGCAAGCTACGGCATCGACATTCGCAAGGAGCCGATCCTCGTTTATCCCACGCTGCACTACCAGAACGGCGGTTTGGATATCAATGTGGACTGCATGACCACCAATGTGGAGAATCTGTTCGTGGCCGGTGAGGCGGTTGGCGGCATTCATGGCCGGAACCGTTTGATGGGCAACTCGCTGCTCGACGTGATCGTGTTTGGCCGCACGGCAGGCACCAGCGCGGCCAATAAGTCCAAGAACGTGACCGTTGGCAAACTCACGCTGGATCACATTGCCAAGTTCGACGCAGCGCGCGAAGCGGCCGGAATTCACACCGACGCAGTTTCGCCGAAGCTGCTGCCGGATTATCGCAGAAAGAAAAACTAAAGAAAGCTGGTTTATCCAATGATTACCGATTTACTCGAAGCGCTTACTATATTCTGCTTTGGCCTTTCGTGGCCGATCTCCATTCGTAAATCCATCGTTTCCCGCACCGCCAGGGGCAAGAGCTTGTTTTTTGAAGTTTTTCTGCTGATCGGCTATGCCTGCGGCATTGCGCGCAAGGTCATTCAGGTAGTCGGCGGAGCCAGCGGTTTCATTTTCTACCTCAGCTTCTTTTTCTATGTGCTGAACTTCATCGAAATTTCGATTGATGTTGCGCTCTATTTCCGGAATAAAAAGCTGGATGACGAAGCGGATCGTGCGGCAGCTGCGCGCGCCTGAGCCAGTCTGAGGCAGAAGGCAGGCGAATTTGTGAGCAAAGGAGGGACGCCCGATGAAACAAACCGAAGTATCGCGCGCCACGATTGGCCGCATCCCCACATATCTGAAGTATTTGAAAAGCATTGATCCCAACACCGAGAATATTTCGGCAACCGCATTGGCTCATGCATTGGGGCTGGGCGAGGTGCAGGTTCGCAAGGACCTCAGCGCGGTCAGCGGAGCGGGGCGTCCCAAAACCGGTTACCAAATCAGCCAGCTGATTCGGTCGCTCGAATCGTTTTTGGGTGCGGGTCAAACCAGCAATGTGGTGATCGTTGGCGCGGGCAAGTTGGGGCGGGCGCTGTTGGACTACGGCGGCTTCCACGACTATGGGCTGGAAATTATTGCGGCGTTCGACACAGTGGTTCGCGAGCCGGAGCGCAGCAATTCCGGCAAGCCCATCTACGCCATGGCACAGTTCGATTCCTTTTGTAAGGATCACAACGTGAAGATCGGCATTATCACCGTGCCGGTTCACGCGGCGCAGGCGGTGTGCGACCGGCTGATCCAAAACGGGATTCGGGCCATCTGGTGCTTTGCACCGTGCACGCTGACGGTGCCCGACGATTTTCCGGTTCAATACGAAAACATGGCGCTTTCGCTTGCTTATCTGAACAAAAAAATTGAACGACTCTGAGAGGGGTAAACATTATGACGGTTACCGTTTGCATCGGTTCCTCCTGTCACATTAAGGGCTCTCACCAGGTGGTGGAGCAGCTGGAACAACTGATCCACGCCAATCACTTGGAAGACCGGGTGGAGCTGAAAGGCACGTTTTGCATGGGCAAATGCCAGCAGGGTGTATGCCTCACGGTGGACGACCAGTTCTATTCCGTAACGCCGGACGGCACGGCGGAGTTCTTTGCGAACACCATTCTGCCGAACGCATAAACACAAACGGAGGGCGCTTTGCGCCCTTTTTCTTGTTTTACTCGGTATTATATACATCAGAAAGGATGAAACGAACAAATGGCACTGGATACATTTGCGGGTATTGCAGCCAACGGAATCGGCGGCAATGCCGCACTGCTTTGCAATCCTCAGCCCATCCCGCACGAGAAGCGTCCGTGCACGCTTCATGCCGCCAACTTAACGCCCTGTGCTGCGGTGTCGGAAATTGAAACGGCCGAGGAGCTTACCCAGGCGCTGCACGCGCTGCGTGCAAAAATGGCGCCTTTTATGACGAACCATGCGGCTCCGGTTCCGTCCCGTCGCCGTCGGTTGACGCTGCAAAAATTTGAGCTGAACGGTCAGTTTATTACGCTGCCGCACTACGGTGCACCGGCGGGCGATGGGCGGCAGGAATACCACACGACCTTTTCC
>CAKUME010000059.1 GCA_934667575.1 uncultured Eubacteriales bacterium
GAGCTGGTGGTGGAGCACGCGCAGTTCACCGGTGAAAAGCGCGGCGACGCGCCTGCTGCCGTTCCCTCCGCTCCGGCGGATCCCGCGCCTGCGGCATCCTATTCCAGCGGAGACAAGGGCGATTTTGCGGAGATTGCCGGCGACGACGATCTGCCGTTTTAATGGAAATTGCCCGCCCATTTGATTTGCAAGGAGGTTTATCCGATGCCTGAGAAAGAGAAAATGGAAAGATCCGAGCGCCGTCCCGGCGGAATGCGCAAAGGCCGCAAAAAGGTCTGCACGTTCTGCGTGGATAAGGTGGAAGTGATCGATTACAAAGATTGCGCGAAGCTGCGCAGATATATTTCGGAGCGTGCCAAGATTCTGCCCCGCCGTGTGACCGGCACCTGTGCCCGTCATCAGCGCGATCTGACGATCGCGATCAAGCGCGCGCGTCATCTGGCTCTGCTGCCGTTCTGCAGCGACTGATTCGGTTTTTACCGCATGCACAAATCCCGACCGGGGAACACCCGGCCGGGATTTTTTTTGATGCAAATGTGCGGGGCGGTCAAACACAAACGCGCGCCCAACCGGGTGGTTTCCCCGGCGGGCGTGCAGGCCATGGTTGATTTTGCTATGGAACGGCTGTTTTGGGGGCGCAGCCGAGCGGCTATCGAGCAAAAACGTTACAGCGCGAGCAGCAGGAGCTCATCGCCCGCTTCGTTCACCGTCAGGCTCACGCCCGACACCGATTCTTCCCCGCGCTCGATCAGCATCAGCGCCAGCGGGTCTTCCACGTGTTTGCGGATATAATTGCGGATATCGCGCGCTCCGCTGCGGCCTCCGAACGTTTTATCGGCAATCAGCGCAGCAGCGCGGTCGTCGTATTGGAACGTGATCGCGCGCTCCTTGAGCGACGCCTTGTATTCGTCGAGCGCGAGCGCGGCAATCTTGGCAAAGTCCGCCTTGCTCAGCGGGCGGAACACAATGATTTCGTCCACGCGGCTGAGGAACTCCGGCCGCAGGAACTCCGAAAGTGCGCGCATCGCCTTTTCACGCGACGCATCCTCCGCGGTTTTGCCGAAGCCGAGCAGATTTTCGCTGCGGTCGCTGCCCGCGTTGGAGGTCATCACGATCACCGTATTTTCAAAATTAACGGTGCGGCCCTGCGCGTCGGTAATGCGGCCCTCATCCAGGATCTGGAGCAGAATGTTCATCACATCGGGGTGCGCTTTTTCAATTTCATCAAACAGCAGCACCGAATAGGGATGGCGGCGCACCTTTTCCGTGACCTGCCCCGCCTCGTCGTAGCCCACATAGCCGGGCGGCGAGCCAATGATTTTGGACACGGAATGTTTTTCCATGTATTCGGACATATCGAGCCGAATCAACGTTTCGGGCGTGTCGAACAGCTCCTTGGAGAGCACCTTGACCAGCTCGGTTTTGCCCACGCCGGTGGGGCCGACAAAAATGAACGACGCCGGGCGGCGGCGCGGGCTCAGGTGCATCCGGCTGCGGCGCACGGCCGCGGCAAGCTGATCCACCGCTTCGTCTTGACCCACGATGTGTTTTTTGAGGTCGTCTTCCAGATGCGCCAAACGCTGCAATTCGCCCGCGCGACTTTTCTCGGTGGGAATGCCCGTCAACAGGGTGAGAATTTGCGCGAGGTCTTCGTCTGTGACCTGCACATTTTCGGCGGCGGGCTTCAGCGCCGCCTCCTTTTGCTCCAGCTGAGCGATCTCGGAGCGCAGCGTGGCGACCTTTTCGTAATCGATCGTCTCCTCGGCGGAGGCCAGCTCTTCCTCATGGCGCTTCTGCTCCAGCTCGGCGTGCAGCTTGTCGTAGTCGCGCAGCTCGGGGCTGCGAAGCGCGGCGCAGGTGCAGGCTTCGTCGAGCAGGTCGATCGCCTTATCCGGCAGGAACCGGTCGGTGATATACCGCTCGGAATAAACCACGGCCTTGTGCAGCAGCGCATCCGAAATGTGCACGCGGTGGAACGTTTCGTAATAATCCTTAATGCCGCGCAGCACCGCCATGGTGTCTTCGATCGACGGCTCGTTGACATTCACCGTTTGGAATCGGCGCTCGAGCGCGGCGTCTTTTTCGATATATTTGCGGTATTCGGCAAACGTGGTGGCGCCAATCACCTGAATTTCGCCGCGCGACAGCGCCGGCTTCAGAATGTTGGCCGCGTTCATCGTGCCCTCGGCGTCGCCGGTGCCCACCAAGCTATGCACCTCGTCGATAAACAGGATCACATTGCCCGCCGCGCGCACTTCCTCCACCAAGCCCTTGATGCGGCTTTCGAACTGACCGCGGAACTGGGTGCCCGCCACCAGCGCGGTGAGGTCGAGCAAATCCACTTCTTTGTCCTGCAGCCGCAGCGGCACATTGCCCTCGGCAATGCGGATGGCCAGCCCTTCGGCAATTGCGGTTTTGCCCACGCCCGGTTCACCGATCAGGCAAGGGTTATTTTTGGTGCGCCGGCTGAGGATCTGAATCACGCGCGCAATTTCGGTATCGCGGCCAATGATGCGGTCGAGCTTGCCGTCGCGCGCCTTCTGCGTCAAATTGGTGCAGTAGGTGTCCAAATATTTGCGGCGCTTTTTGGGATCGCGGCGGGGCGGCTTTTCGCCGGAGCCGCCGTTCGCGCTGCCCGCGGCCGCGCCGGACGCGCCCGAAAGAAAGTTTTGCAGCGCGCGCGGAAATGTGGGTGCGCCGCCCATTTCAAAGTCCCCGTCTCCGCTGTCGCCGTCGGATTCGCCGTCGGCGTTGTCCGCATCGCCGTCGCCGCCGGCATCTTGATCCGCCGGATTCATGCCGCCGAACATCGAAAGCAGTCCCGTGGGATCCTCACCGTTTTGAAGCATATCGGTGAGCTGCTCGTTGGCTGCGTTCATCATATCGTCCGTAATGCCCATTTTTTCCATCATGTCCGTTACCTGCGTGAGCCCCAGCTCCTTTGCACACACCGTGCACAGACCCTGCGGTTTTGCCCCCGGCCCCGTTGAAACGAACACCACGGCCAATCGTTTTTTGCATCTGCTGCAAAGCATCGTTATTTTACCTGCCTTTCCGGGCGCACCGTCACGCTTTGTCGGCCGTGCTCGGCTCGGCAAAAAGCGGATTGTGCTCATATATCCATTCAAAAATCACTGTTTTTTCAATTGTTTCGGTGCCCGCCAACGACTGCGGCGGCGTAAACGGCGCCGCTGCACGCAGCAGCGCGGCGGCCAGCAGCACGATCAGCGCGCCCTTGACCGCACCGAGCGCCAGCCCAAGCCCACAGTTCAGCTGACGCAGCACCGGCAGCTTGGCGATCAGGTTTGCCGCGCGCGCCACCAGCCGCATCACGATCATCAGCACGACGAACAGCACCAGCGTGACCACCGCACGGATAAACATGACCATCACCGGTTCCAACACATGATCCGCGAGCAGCTGCGCGCCTTGCGCCGCGCCCGCATCCACCGCCTGCTGCACCTGTGCCGCCAGCGTATCGGCGGAGAAAAACCGCGTGACATAGCCGGGCAGTTTGGCGATTGCGGCGGCGGCATCCACCGACCCCGCGAGCGTTTTTTCCATGGATTCCACCAGCTGCGGACGCAGAAAGGTTTGAAAAATATACGGGCTCACCCAGCTGCCCAGCAGCCACGACGCGATTGCCGACACCGCAAAGCCCGCCAGCCCCACAACGGTGCGCACCACGCCGCGCCTGCGTCCCACGATCATGCAAACGGCCACGATCACGACCACGCCGATATCTAAAATCCATGCCATGTGCCACACTCCATTCTCCCGCCGCAGGCCCGGATCTGCGCGATCCGACCGCACGGGCTGCATATCCATTTTTCAATTGCGGGATCATGCGTTTTTCCGCCTGGATTATAAGATATTCAGCGTGCGGAAAAACGAATATACCGCCGACTTGCTGCACGCCGCATCCAGCCCGAGCAGCTTGAGCGCGCCCATGGAATAGGGGCGGAATTCCTCAAACACCGGCACCGCCACATAGGCAAGCACGATCGCGGTGTAAACCACAGCAAAAACGGCTGTGAGCGGAATGGATTTGCGCTTTTTGTCTTTGGGGAAAAACTGATAGAGCAGCGCGCGCCCCGCCAGTGCTAGCAGCACATAGCAGATCGCGGTGAGCAGCAGCCGCTCCACGGCCGAAACCGTCGCGCGCCACACCGGCTTTGCCATCGCGCGCACAAACGCATCGGCGCTGCCGTCCGACTGGGCGGCCTCCGCCTGCGCTTCCTGCCAAGTGGTGTTGTAGCGCGCAAGCAGCGTCTTCATTTCTTCGGGATGGTCGCGGTTGAGCTGCGCAAGATCAAACTGCGCCAGCGTTTGCTGCGCCGAATCGAGCTTGGGCGCTTCCGACAGGTCGGCCAGCTCGCGCACCGCCGTGCGGTAATAGGGATTCGGCAACGCGTCTGCGAGCAGCGGCGCGGTGTTCATCGTGATCAGCACGCTGAGCAGCACCGCCACGGCCAGCGCAAACGTGCGCGAAACCAGCACGATCGTATTTTTTGCAAACGCCGCCAGCAGCACGGCCAGTGCGATGATGCACAGGATGAAATCAATCATGATATTCACGGCGTAAATCGCCCCTTTCCAAATCCGTTCCGCGCCCGGTCGCCGACGGCGGCAGGGTGCGGATATAGACATTATACTTGATTTGCGGCAAAAATACAATACGGCACGCCAAAATTTATGCCGGAATGCGATGCTTTTCCGGCAAATCGACGCCCGCGCGCCGCCGCATTGCGGAAATCTCGGAAAATGCGCGGAAATCGTTGCCCGCGCGGCGTTTTTGTGTTATAATAAATCCGCATATTTAATGAAAGCGAAGGGAGCGGCACCGCGTGACGATTTTGGGCATTGACCCCGGCTATGCGATCGTGGGCTTTGGGCTGATCCGGCCCGAGGCCGGCCATTTGATTCCAATTGAATACGGCGCCATCGTGACCGATGCGGAGCGCGAATTTCCCGACCGGCTCCAGATCATCTACAACAGCATGACTCAGCTGTTCGACCGCCACCGGCCCGACGCGATGTCGATTGAAAAACTGTATTTTAACAGCAACAAGACCACCGCGATCGGCGTGGCCGAGGCGCGCGGCGTGATCGTGCTCGCGGCGGCGCAGCACCGGGTGCCGGTGTTTGAATACACGCCGCTCCAGGTGAAAAACGCGGTGACGGGCTACGGCCGCGCCGAAAAGCCGCAGGTGATGGAAATGACGCGCCGGATGCTCTGCCTGCGGCAGGTGCCCCGCCCCGACGACACCGCCGACGCGCTGGCGCTGGCCATCACCCATGCGCAGGCTGCCGGCACACGGCTGCGCAAATCGTTTGCGCTGGGCGTTTTGGGCGAGCGGCCCCGATAGCGATGGACGCCATTCGTTTTTGAACCCGAAAATTCCACCAAAGGAGTGACCCGTTTTGTTTTACCGTCTGCGCGGCACACTGATCCACACCGAACCGGGCGCGGCCGTGATCGAATGCGGCGGCGTCGGCTTTCGCTGCCTGACCACCATGAACACGCTGCGTGCGTTGCCCCCGCTTGGCGAGGAAGTGATTTTATACACGCACCTGAATGTGCGGGAGGATGCGCTCGACCTGTTCGGCTTTGCCACCGAAGCGGAGCGCGCCTGCTTCCGCACGCTCACCGCAGTGAGCGGCGTGGGCGCCAAGGTGGGGCTGAGCATTTTGTCGTCCATCGCGCCGGAGCAGCTGGCGATGTCCATCGGCTGCGGCGACTACCGCGCGCTCACCCGCGCGCCCGGCGTGGGGCCCAAGCTCGCGCAGCGCATTGTGCTCGAGCTCAAAGACAAGGTGAAAAAGCTCGCGTCCGAGGCACCGTCGCCGCTGCCCGCGGGCATGGCGGGCGTGCCCAGCGCATCGGCGCACGCGTCGGAGGCGATCAGCGCGCTCACCGTGCTGGGCTACACGCCGGCCGAGGCCACCGAGGCCGTGGCGCGGCTCGACAGCAACCTGCCCACCGAAGAGCTGATCCGTCTGGCGCTGCGCTCAATGGCCGCCAAGCTGTAAGAATCGGAGGAAAACCATGAATCAGGAACAAGACGCGTTTCGCAGCCACACGGTGGACGCTTCCGATATGGAAACGGATTTTGAAAACCGCATTACCACCCCCGATTTTGTGCCGGAGGACGCCGAGGTGGAAAACCCGCTGCGCCCGCGCACGCTGCGCGAATACATCGGGCAGGAAAAGGCGAAGGAAAACCTCTCGGTGTTCATCGAGGCGGCGCGCCTGCGCAAGGAATCGCTCGACCATGTGCTGCTCTACGGCCCGCCGGGCCTGGGCAAAACCACGCTTGCGGCCATTATCGCCAACGAGCTGGGCGTGAACTTTCGCATCACCTCGGGCCCGGCGATCGAAAAGCCCGGCGACCTGGCCGCACTGCTCACCAATCTGAACCCCGGCGACGTGCTGTTTATCGACGAAATTCACCGGCTGTCGCGCAGCGTGGAGGAAATTCTCTACCCCGCCATGGAGGACTTTGCCATTGACATTATCACCGGCAAGGGGCAAATGGCCGCCAGCTACCATCTGCCGCTGCCGCGCTTTACGCTGATCGGCGCCACCACGCGCGCAGGGCAGCTTTCTGCGCCGCTGCGCGACCGCTTTGGCGTGGTGCTGCGGCTCGAAATGTATACCCCCGAGGAACTGGGGCGCATTGTAACGCGCTCGGCGGGTATTTTGAACATGACGGTGGAGCCGGACGCGGCGCTCGAAATTGCGTCGCGGTCGCGCGGCACGCCGCGTATTGCCAA
>CAKUME010000060.1 GCA_934667575.1 uncultured Eubacteriales bacterium
CCAGAATCGGCACCGTGGTGATCACGATCAGCGCGTATTTAATCAGCTCCACATAGCGGGCCTGATCGCCGTCGTCCACACCGCTGATCATTTCGTTGATGGACACCGAATTGAGAATGTTGCGCATCACGAGCTGCAGCGGATATTTGGCGGGATCCTGCAAATAGATCGACGCTGCGAACCATTCGTTCCAGTGCCCCACCGCATAATAGAGGACCAGCACCACGATGGTGGGCACCGCCAGCGGAATGGCGATGCGCGTCATGATCGTGAAGTGGCGCGCGCCGTCGAGCTGCGCCGATTCCACCAGACTGGTGGGCACCGCCGCAAACGCGGTGCGCATGATAATCATATTATAGGTGCTCATCGCCCCGGGAATAATCAGCGCCCAAAGCGAATTGTTCATTCCCAGCTGCTGCACGTTTAAGTAGCCGGGAATCATGCCGCCGCTGAAATACATGGTGAACACGATAAGCATGGTAATCGGCCGGTTGAGCATCAGTCCTTTGCGCGAGAGCGTGTAGGCGGTCATAATGGTGATCGCCATGTTGACCGCGGTACCCACCACCATCACGAACAGCGTGTTGCGGCAGCCGCTCAAAAACTGCGAATGGTGCAGCACCTTTACATAGCCGCCCACCGTGAACGGCTGCAGCGGCAGCAGCAGCAGCTTGCCGTAGCTGCGCGCGAGCGTGTCCGGGTCGCTGAACGACGCCATCACACAGTAGTAGATCGGATAAAGCGTAATCACCACCAGCAGCAGCATAAAAACGGTGTTGCATGCCGTGAACACACGATATCCGGCAGATGTTTTAATTCTTGCCATTTTGTGCACCTCCTTACCACAAACTCACTTCGCTCACCTTGCGGCTAATGCGGTTGAACGTGTACACGACGGCGAAGTTCACCACGGAATTGAACAATCCCACTGCGGTGCTGTAGCTCCACTCGCCGCTGCCAATGCCTTTGCGGTAAACGAACGTGGAAATGACATCGGCCGTTTCATAAATCGATTCATTATAAAGCAGCATCACTTTTTCGTAGCCTACGTTCATAATGCCGCCCATGCGCAGGATCAGTGTGATAATGATCGTTCCCAAAATGCCGGGGATGGTCACATGCAGCGTTTGCTGCCAGCGATTGGCGCCGTCGATGGTCGCCGCTTCATACAATCCGGGGTCGATGGCGGTGAGCGCCGACAGATAGAGGATCGAATCCCAGCCGAAGCCCTGCCAGATGCTCGACAGCACATAAATCGGAACAAAATACTGCTTTTCGCTCAGCAGGCTCACCGGCTCAAAACCGAATTTGGCCATCAGCTGCACGATGAGGCCGGTGTCGGAGGTGAAAATTTTAATGAGCGAGCACAGCACCACCAGCGACACAAAGTGCGGCATATAGGTAATGGTTTGCACCACGCGCTTGAACGGGTTGCAGCGCACCTCGTTGAGCAGCAGCGCGAAAATGATCGGGGCGGGAAAACCGAAAATCAGCGAGGTGATGCTGACGGTGAGCGTGTTGCGCAGCAGGCGGCCGAAGTAGTACGATTTGAAAAACATGGTGAAGTGCTTCAGGCCCACCCACGGGCTGGCCACAAAGCCTTTGCCCGGGGAATAGTTGCGGAACGCAATGATAATGCCGTACATGGGCTTATAGCAAAACAGCGCATAGAACAAAATCGCGGGAATCAGCAGCAGGTAGGCGTCCCAGTTCTTTTGCAAGTCGCGCCCCAGCCGCGCGCCGTAGGTCAACTTTTTTGCTCTTGCTGCGCGAACCGTTTCGGTTTGAGCTGCCATGAACATAACACTCCTTTTTTTTGAAATGGAATCGGGCGATTGCATCATGCAACGCACACGCTTCGCCGCCGGAGCGGAACGGGGCGCTCGGGCGGCCAAGCGTATGCGCTGAATGAACAGCACATACGTTTTGTTTGGAGACAAAATGCAGCGCGGCGGCAGAAGGTGCGGCCGCGCTGCGAAAAAAACGCACAAATGCGAAAGTGAAATTACTTCGCGAGGTAGGCGTCGTAGGCTTCCTGCATGATCTGAATATAGGTTTCCATGCCCATGTCCTTGAGCGTTTTGTGGAAGTCTTCATACTCCGAGAGCGAACGCTTGCCGGTAATGAACAGGCTGAAATTTTCCGAAATGTAGGTGCCGATCTCGCTACCGATGCTCGAATATTCGTCGAGCTTATCTTCCGCAATGGTCAGCGACGGCAGCTTATACTTGGCCGCATCGGTGTCGGTCCACTGGAGCAGTGCATTATGCTGTTCCGGACGGCTCAAATACTGCCAGATGTACTCTTCGGACTGACCGAACGGGCCGCCGTCCCACGCCATGCAATACTGCGCAAGGCCCTGCTGCAACGAAAGCTTGTCGTTCTTCATTACCACATCGGTATACTTATGAGTGAAGTGCTCTTCGTTCGCCTTGTTCCAGCTCACGCCTTCGGTACCGAAGTTCCAGTAGACGCTGCCTTCGTCGGTGTAGCCGTAGTTGAGGAACTTGCACGCGGTTTCCACGTCCTTGCACTTACCGGAAATCGCCACTGCGTAGCCGTTGATCGGGTTATCGTATTGGCCGCCAACCGGCTTTTCGCCCTTCTTCTGCGACAGCGGACGCAGGCCGGTGAGCTTGAACGTGGTGTCGCCATTCTTTTCGGCCGAGGTCATCCAGTTGCCGATGCCGCTGCCGCTAGAGCCCTCGCTCAAGCCGCTCTCGCCATTGAGCATGTTCGCATTGACGGTTGCGCCATCCACCGTGGTCACATTCTTGTCGAGCAGGTTTTCGGCGTACAGATCGCTCATGTAGGCAATGTAGTCTTTGTAGTTTTCTTCATATGCGCCGTAGTGCACCTTGCCGTCGCTGCCCAGATAGAAGTTCGTGCTCGGCAGGCCGAAGCCGCCCGCGATCAAACCAAAGCTATCCCACCAAACAAGAGAATCCAAGCCGATTTCAAACGGCGCGCTGGCATTCTTCTGGTCGCGGAACGCAACGAGCACATTTTTGAGCTCCTCCGGCGTTTCCGGCATATCCAGCTTCAGATCGTCCATCCAGTCCTGGCGGATGATCAGACCGGCCGAGGTTTGCAGTTTTTCGCTGGTGCGCACAAAATTGAACCCATAAAACTTGCCATCCGGCGTGGTGGCCTGTTTGCGCCAAGTGTCGTTGGAGGTGATAAACGCCTTATAGTCCGGCGCATATTGATCCATGTAGTCGTCCACCGCAGTGATCACACCGTCCGAAATGGCCTTGGCCGCGCCGCCGTTATAGTCGGCGTTCCATGGGTCATACATCATATCCGGCAGATTGCTGGACGCCCAAACCGTGGCCCATTCGGTGGGGTGACTGATTTCGAGCGTGACGCCGGTGTTCTTTTCCAGATTCGTGATAAAGGGCGTGTGCTTCCAGTCGGTGCCGCCCGCCGTAACGGCGGCCATTTCCTTCCACGCCAGGCTGAGCGTTTTGCCGCCCTCGAGCGGATATGTAATTTTGGTTTCCTCCGCCTGCGACGGGGCTGCGCTCGCGGCGCTGCCCGTGTCTGCTTTGGACGAGGTGCCCGTGGAGGACGCCTTGCCGCCGCTGCACGCGGTGAGCGAGGCGAGCATCAGCGCAGAGAGGATCAGCGCAAGTGCTTTCTTCATAGCTAAGGTTCCTGCCTTTCGTTTTTTGTTTGGTTTTGTGAAGGCTGTTGGATTCGCATTCCGCAGAGCGCCCGCCGTCTCGAGCCGGTTCGGTGCTTTGCTGCATTCAGCATACCACACCGCGCGCCCATTGTCCAGCACCGGAATGCGATTTTGTCGGGCAAAAACGGACGGCGGCGGCATTTTGTCCGCTTTTGTCCGGCGGAGTCCGAAAAGACAATTGCCTTTTGGCGTGCGTTCTGCTATGATATATAAAAGGACAAAATCGGATTGGTTCCATCCGAAAACGGAGGAAAAGCGAATGCAAAAGCTCAAATCGACCCAAACCATTTTGCTGCGGTGGATCGCCGCCTATTTGATGGTGCTGCTCATTCCGTTCGGCGGCTTTGTGTATAGCTCCACGCGCACCACCACCATGCTGCGGCAGCAAGCCTCCGATGCCAGCCAAGTCGCGCTCGGTTCGCTCAAAAATGAGCTCGACACCCAGTTCACCGCCATGGCCAACATTTACACCATGCTGATGCGCAACGAATACTTTTCCAAAACGCTTTATGCTTCCGAATTGGATATCACCTTTCGCGTGGAATATGCGCAAAATATGATCCGCGCGCTGAATCAGTGCGTTGCTTCATCGGGCAGCGACTTGGGCGTGACCATTTATTACACGGATAAACAATATATGATCACCAACAAAAGCGCCTATGATCTGAGCTCGGAATATTATGTGCAGCAAATGGCCGGGTCGAAGCTCAGCCTGTCGGAATGGAGCGCCATGCTGAGCCGGCCCTATGGGCCGTTTGAATATTTTATCTCGCCCGAATTTCGGCTCGACAGCCACGAGCAATGCATTGTGATGGCCACCTCGCTGCGGCTGGGGCGCGAACGGGTGAACCTGTTTGTCACGCTGCCGCTGCGCGAGCTGAGCGTGTTCCACAACCAGCTCACCGACCGCTATCTGCTGCTCACCGAGCCCGACGGCTCGGCCGCCGCCGCGTTCGCCGAAAACCCGCCCGTGACCGCCGTGAGCCCCACCCTCACCTCCGGCACGCTGGTTTCCGGCGCCGACGGCCGCCGCTATATTTGCGACACCGTGCAGTCCGACGTGTCGGCTTGGCGCTACACGCTCGTGACCTCCGAAAAACGCTACTGGTCGCAGCTGCGCGCGCAGCACACGGTCATGCTGGTCACGGCGCTGGTCGCGCTGGGGCTGGGGCTGGCGGTGGCGGCATTTTTCCTGCGCGCCAACTATCGCCCGGTTGAAAAAATCATGAAGCAGCTCAACACCCAGCAGCCGCATCGCAACGAATTTGAGCTGATCGACCAGAGCCTGCGCAGCCTGACCGCCGAGCGCCGCTCGCTGCACCGCACGCTCGAGGAACAGCAGCGCGAGCAATATCTGCTCAGCCTGTTGCGCGGGCGCAAAATGCCGCTGCCCGGCTGCGAATTCAACGCGCAGTTTCACATTGCCAAGCCGGACGAGCAGCTCTCACTGGTGGTGTTTTCGGTGGGTGTGAACGAAGAAACGCGGCTCGCCTACCGCAGCGAACAGGAATATGAAAGCATGAATTTTTATGCGCTCAACAACGTGTTTTCGGAGCTGATGTCCGATTACAGCTACTATCGGCTCGAGGATGGGCGGCTGTTGATTTATTTGCTGCACCTGACCCCGGCACAGCTCACGCGCTGGCGAGAAGAAAATATGAAGCTGCTGCGCCGCATCTGCGACCTGTTCGATCAGAGCCTGCGGGTGCCGGTGTCGGCGGCGCTCAGCGGCGAAACCGCCGATCTGGACCAGTTGGGCACGCTGTATCGCGATTCGAGCGATGCGCTCGACTACCAGGCCACCATTGGCGGCAGCGGCGTGGTGCTCGTGTCGGATTATCTGGCTCAAACCGCCAATGAGCTGCCCAAGGGGCACTATGCCGCGTCGCTTTCCGCCGCCATTGCCGCAGGCAATTCGGCCGATGCCCAGCGCATTGTGGATGAGCTGTTCGCCGAATACCGGCAAAACACCGCCATTACCTTTCCGGTGTTTCGCATTCGCGTCACGGAGCTGCTCTATGCGCTGCTCGACACTTACTACGAGCTGATCTCCGACCCCGACCCGCGCCAGCGGCTGGTGCTGCGCATGGAGCAGGTGATCGCCGCCCACGACGAGCACACGCTTTATGAATCGCTTTGTGACCTGCTGCGTTTTGCCTGCGCGAGCACCAAGCTCGCCGCGGCAGGCGTGAACGGCCACTTGGTGAACGAAGTGTGCGCGTTTGTGCGGGCGCACCACACGGATAATAATCTGAACATTGCCGCGATCGCCGACGAATTCGGCCGCAACCCGCAGAGCCTGAGCCGCATTTTTCACACGCAGATGCAAAAGGGTCTGCTCGACTACATCAATGAGGCGCGCGTGGAGCACGCCAAAACGCTGCTTGCCGACCCGCGCCTGAGCATGGAGGAAGTGGCCGAAGCCGTGGGCTTTTCGTGCGTGCGCACATTCCGGCGGGCGTTTTCGCGCTTTGTGGGCATGTCGCCGAGCGAATTTCACCCCATCGACCCGGCCGACACCCCCGCAGGCACAGGCGGGCAGGCAGAATAACGCCGCTTACCGCTTGCGCCAGCTGCTCGGCGCAGATGCGGCTGGTGATCGATGCGTTCTCGGTGGAAGCATCCTGCGGAAACGGCGAATCGCTGCTGACGTGCCCGGTATGCCGCAACTACAACTGCCGCTGTCTGCGGTTGGAATCGAGCGGCGATGCCGTCGTGCGTCGCCTGACCATTTGCGAATTTGACTGAATCCTCCGAACGGGATGCATCGCGGGCGGGCGTAACGGCGCGCCCGCGCGGACCGCAAGCAACACCGTTCCAATCAAAAACCGGGCGCGCCCCACGATGATGCAGGGCACGCCCGGTATTATTCGGCGCAGCAATGCGCCGTTTTTTTATGCGTGTTTGCGCGCCGCGCGGCGTTCGATTGCCTTTATGAGCTCCACCAGCGGGATAATCAGGAATGCCAGCCCCAGCGCCACGGCATATTCGTCCAGGTCAATGCGCGTGAAACCGAATGCATTAGCAAAAAACGGTACTTCAATTACAAGCGTGGTCGCCGCAAGCGA
>CAKUME010000061.1 GCA_934667575.1 uncultured Eubacteriales bacterium
CCTGCATGGTCGATATGGCCAAGTTCTTCCTTGAGTTCACGGTGGACGAATCCTGCGGCAAATGCACGCCCTGCCGAATCGGCACGCGCCGGCTGCTCGAGCTGCTCGATAAGATCACCCGCGGCAACGGCACCATGGAGGACCTCACCCGGCTCGAAAATTTGTGCCAATACATCAAGGCCAACTCGCTCTGCGGCCTCGGCCAAACCGCACCGAACCCGGTGCTCGCCACGCTCAAATTCTTCCGCGAAGAATATGTGGCGCATGTGACCGAAAAGCGATGTCCGGCAGGCGTTTGCAAGCATCTGCTGTCCTATTCGATCGACCCGGCCAAGTGCAAGGGCTGCACCAAGTGCGCCCGCAACTGCCCGGTGGGCGCGATCAGCGGCGCGGTGAAGCAAACGCACACGATCGACCAAAGCAAGTGCATTAAGTGCGGCGCGTGCATCAGCAACTGCAACTTCCACGCGATTGCAAAGAAATAAGAGAGGAGTGCGCAAACATGGACATGATCAACTGCAAAGTCAATGGGATCGCTGTGAGCGTACCCAAGGGTTCCACCATTCTGGAAGCCGCCCGGGCAGCTGGAGTGGAAATTCCCACTCTCTGCTTTATGAAAGAGAAAAATGAGATCGGCGCGTGCCGCATCTGTGTGGTAGAGGCCACCGGTGCGCGCGGATTGGTGACGGCGTGCGTTTATCCGGCCGCCGAAGGCATGGAAATTCGCACCAACACCCAAAAGGTGCAGCAGGCGCGCAAAACCACGCTGGAGCTGATGCTTTCTACCCACGAGAAAAAATGCCTTTCCTGCCTGCGTTCCACCAACTGCGAGCTGCAAAAGCTCTGCCGGGAATACGGTGTGGACGAAACGGCGTTCGAGGGCTATAAGCCGCACTACGAGATTGACACCAGCACGCCGCATCTGGTGCGCGACAATAACAAGTGCATTCTTTGCCGCCGCTGCGTGGCCGCCTGCGCCGAGCAGTATGTGTCGGTGATCGGCGCCAACAACCGCGGCATCGACACTATGATCGGCTGTGCGTTTGACCGCAAGCTCAGCGAGGTGCCCTGCATTTCCTGCGGTCAGTGCACCGTGGTATGTCCCACCGGCGCGCTCACCGAGCACGACGACACCGGCCGCGTGTGGGATGCGCTTGCCGATCCGAGCAAAACGGTGATTGTGCAAACGGCCCCCGCCGTGCGCGCCACGCTCGGCGAATGCTTTGGCATGCCGGTTGGCACCAATGTGGAAGGCAAAATGGTCGCTGCGCTGCGCCGTTTGGGCTTCGACAAGGTGTTCGATACCGATTTTGCGGCCGACCTCACCATTGTGGAGGAGGCCACCGAGCTGGTGGAGCGGGTGAAAACCGGCGGCGTGCTGCCAATGATTACCTCCTGCTCTCCGGGCTGGATTAAGTTCTGCGAATATTACTATCCGGATATGCTCAATCACCTGTCTACCTGCAAATCGCCGCAGCAAATGGGCGGCGCGGTCATTAAGACCTACTATGCGCAAAAGATGGGCATCGATCCCAAGGACATCGTTTCCGTTTCGGTGATGCCCTGCACCGCGAAAAAATTTGAAGTGGGTCGCGATAATGAAAGCGCAGCGGGCGTGCCGGATGTGGACATTGCAATTACCACGCGTGAGCTGGGCCGCATGATCGAGCGCGCGGGGCTCAAATTCACTGCGCTGCCGGACGAAGAATTTGACGCGCCGCTGGGCGACGATACCGGCGCGGCCGTCATCTTCGGCGCAACGGGCGGCGTGATGGAAGCTGCGCTGCGCACGGCCAACGACTGGCTCAGCGGCAAAGAGAACGCCAACGTGGAATACCACGCGGTGCGCGGCACCGATGGGCTGAAGCAGGCGGAAGCGCAGCTGGGCGATCTCAAGGTCAAGGTGGCGGTGGCAAGCGGCGCGGCCGCGGCCAAAACCGTGATGGAGCGGCTGAAGGCGGGCAACCCCGACGGCTGGACGTTCATCGAGATCATGGGCTGCCCGGGTGGCTGCGTGAACGGCGGCGGTCAGCCGATTCAGCCGCAGTATGTGCGCGACACCGTGGACCTCAAGGCCGTGCGCGCCCAGGCGCTCTACGATCAAGACGCATCCATGACGCTGCGCAAGTCGCATGAATCGCCGGTGGTCAAAAAGCTTTACGAAGAATTCTTCGACGGCGTTGGCGGCCCCAAGGCGCACCATATTCTGCACACCTCCTATGTGGCGCGCCGCAAATACTAAAGGCATTCCGAAAATGCAATAAAAAGTCCCCGCCGGTGCGATTGGACGCCTCGTTCCTCCAACGAGTCCAAAACCCCGGCGGGGACGCTTTTTGTGCGCCGACTTTTCAAGCGGTTCGGCGCCGCCGCAGTCATTTCGCAGGATCGTCCGAATGCGCGGCCGAATGTGCGCCGCGAAATGCGCTGGGCGAGCAGCCGATGCAGCGGCGAAAATACTGCGAAAAATAATTGGTATCCGCAAACCCGGTTTGCGCTGCAACCTCCGAAACCGGCCGATCGTCCGACAACAGCAGCGCGGTAGCGCGCTGAATACGCAGCCGGAGCAGATAGCGGTGCAGCGGCAGTCCCGTTTGATCGCGCACCAGCTGATTGACATAGTTTGGGTGATAATGAAAATGCGCCGCAATCGATCGATTGGTCAGCGCTTCGGTAAAATGCGCCGCAATATAATCCAAAATATCCTGATGCTTGGTTGCGGCGCGGGGCTGCGCCAGCTGTCGCCCGCGCCGGTAAAGCAGATTCAGGCTGATCGTCATCAGCGCATGCAGCTGGCTTGCGTAAAGCCATTCGGAGCGGCTGTATTCGCGCTGCATCGCGTCCAGCACCGGCATCAGCTCGAACATGCCGCGTATCGCCCAAAACCCGTCCGAGAGCACGCCGTCCCGAAAGCGCACGCACTCCATTCGGCGCTCCGGCAAAAAAACGCGCGGATCGATCATGGGGAGCGGAAGCGGATGGGCGGTGGCGGCATCCGAAAAAAAGTCAAAGTTGATCGAAACCAACTGCGCCGTGGGCTGCTGCGGAATATGATAGGGCACGCCGGAGCAGATTAGCAGGGCATCTCCCTTTTGCAGCCGGTGCACGGTGCTGCGCACACAAATTGCCGCCCGATCGCTCTGAACAAAAAACAGCCGATGGTCGTAGGCCATCCATTCCGGCTGCCGCTGCACCCGAATCGGCCCCGCAAACCGCACGAACGGCCGAATTTCCGAAAAATCGCAAAGTCTGGTTTCCATCGCCGACTGAACCTCCCCTGCAGAAAATCTTTTTTTCATCATAACACACGATGGAGGAGATTGCAAGCACACGCGTACAGATCGTGCAAATAATCTTTATTTTGCAATGGCCTCCCTGCATTTTCCCACTGTTCCGCCGGCGTGCACCGTGCTATACTGATAGCAAATTCTGCCTCACCACGCGGAAAACAACGGAGGATGATGGAATATGGAAACAGCCTTCGGTTTCAGCCGCAATACTTTCCAGAGCAATCTGAAATGACAAAGGACGATTACATGATCGGCTGCGGCGACTTTGCGCGATGCTTTGTGCCGCTGTTCAAAGCGCATCCTTATGTGAAAAAGATGTATGTGTGCGACGTGGTTTCGGCGCGCGCATGGGAATATTCCAAAACGTTCGGCGTCGAAATTGCCGAAAGCTTGGAGTGGGTGCTCAAAAACCCGGAAATTCACGCGGTGGCCTTCTTCACCCAGCGACACACGCACGGCCCGCTGGCGGTGGAAGCGCTGCGCCATGGCAAGCATGTTTACTCCGCCGTGCCCATGGCCAGCGAGGTGGAGCATTGCCACGAGATCGTGGAGCTGGTTCAAAAAACCGGACTGACCTACATGATGGGCGAGACCTGCTGGTTCTACCCGAGCGCCATGTTCTGCCGCGGGCTGCTGCAAAGCGGCAAGCTGGGCAAATTCGTATACGCCGAGTCGCAGTACCACCACGACATCAGCCATTTTCCGGCGAATTTTCTGGCAGATATGAAATCGGCCGGGGTGCCGCCGTTTTTCTATCCCACGCATTCCACCGCGATGGTGCTTTCTGCGGCGGGAAGCTATGTAAAAAAGGTGACGGCGTTTGGCTACCGCGATTCTGAGCCGGATCATTACTACGAAAAAGGCGTAAATATGTGGGATAATATCTTCTCCAACGAATTCTCCCTGATGGAGCTGGCCAATGGCGGCGTGGCACGGGTGAACGAATGCCGCCGCATCGGATATAAAGCGCCCAGTTCATATGTGTCGGCGTTCTACGGCACCGAGGGCGCCTATCAGTTTCACAGCACGCAGCACCTGGTCACATATAAACGCCCCGCGCCAGAAAATATCGCGATGGAAGATGTGAGCGACATGGTCAATCCGATGGAGATGGCGAAGCACCGGGGCGAAGCCGGGTTTATGCAGCGGGTGGCAAACCATGCCTATCAATGGGATTCTTTTGCACCGGTGCAGGAGGAAGAACGCCGGAAGCTGCCGGTTGAATTCATCGGCCTGCCGAACGGCCACATGGCGTCGCACCAATTTTTGATCCACGACTTCTGCACGGCGGCCTACGCCGGAAAAACGCCGATTCGCAATCATGCATGGGATGCGGCGCGATTCACCATTCCCGGTTTAACGGCACATGTTTCGGCGCTGCGCGGCGGTGAAGTGATGCATGTGTTCGACTGTGGCGACCCGATTTTGAAATAAAAAACCGAAAACGGTACGGAAAAGTGAGGAATAAAGAAATGTCCGAATACGAAGCGCTCGTGATTTGCCAAAACGGAAAAACCGTGCGGCTGCCCATGACGCCGGAGCAATGCTCCGATCACCTCCGGCTGACACTGCCGCGCGCGGTGGTTCCGGCCGACTTCAAAGAAATTCGCCTGCTCCCGGAGCGGTTCCGCGCCCACGCAGGCGACGATGGCTACTATGTTGCACCGCTGCTGGATGCAGCCAGTCGGCTGGTGCGTTTTCGCGCGCGCCCCGATGTGTCGGAATGCCGCATGACCGCCGCATTCATGCCCATTTGCGGAAAAAAGAGCGGCGGCATCGCCGAGCTGATGGTACTCGATGGCATGGCGCTTGACATAAACTTTTTCTGCGCGGTGCAAAACGGCGTGTATGACTATTACCCGGTGATTGATCGCGGAGAGCCGAAGTACTGGACGGACTCGGATTTATACGAAGATATCTCGCTCGACTTGTTCACGCTGACCGGCGCCGACGCCGATTACAACGGCATGGCGCGCTGCTACCGGGCGTTTCAGCTGGCACACGGTCGTTGCCGCCCGCTTGTCGAAAAGGCGAAGGAGCGCCCGCTGCTCGATGAACTGGCGCGTGGGCCGGAAATTCGCATTCGCATGGCATGGAAGCCCGCGCCGTCGCCGGTGCCGGAGCAAACGCATTGCAATGAACCGCCCATGCATGTGGCCTGCACCTTTGCGCAGGTGGAAACCCTGATCGATGCACTGAAGCGGCAGGGGGTGGCGCACGCAGAAATTTGCCTGGTGGGCTGGAATGTGCGCGGACACGACGGACGTTACCCCGAGATTTTCCCGGTGGAGCCGGCGCTTGGCGGAGAGACGGCGCTGCGCCATTTGATTCTATATGCGCAGCAGGCAGGCTATCGCATCGTCGGCCATACGAACAGCACCGACTGCTATTCCGTTGCCGACGGCTGGACGCCGGATTGGACGATGAAAAATCCAGACGGCACGCCGCAAAAGAATGCTTTTTGGAGCGGCGGCCAGATGTATAATCTGGCGGCATGCTATGCCGAGCAGTTTGCCGCGCGCGATCTGCCGCAGGTGCGGGCGCTCGGCTTTTGCGGCGCGCATTATATCGATGTGATTTCCACCGTTCCGCCGCGGCGGGATTACGACCCGAACCATCCGTGCACGCGCCGTCAGTGTGCCCAAGCATGGAACCGCATTCTGGCGCAGGGAACCGCGCAGTTTGGCGGCATTGCGTCGGAAAGCGGGTATGACTTTGCCGCAGGCGTGCTGGATTTTGGCCTTTATACCTACTTTGGGCTGGGTCAGCCGCAGTCGGCGCTGGGCGACGAGATCATTCCGCTCCATCCGCTTGTTTATCATGGCATCATGCTGTATAATCCCGGCACCGTTACCGTGAATTACCCGATCAAGGATGCGCAGTCGCAGCTGCGGTTCTATGAATACGGCGGCCGCCCGGCCATTTACTTCTATTCCCGATTTATGACCACCACCAACTGGATGGGCGATGCGGATTTTCGCATGGATACGCCGGACGACACACAACACAGTGCCGAGAAAATTGCCGCCATGCTGCGTGAATATGCCCCATTTGCGTCGCTGCAATATGTATTTATGGAGCGGCATGAGCGCGTGGGAGAGCAGGTGTCGTGCGTGACCTATTCCGACGGCACCCGGCTGGCATTCAATTTCGCAGCCGATCCCGCGACCGTGGACGGGCAGCGCGTTCCGGCGCAGAGCTGGGCGCTGCTGCACGCGGGCGGCGCGTGGGGAAAATGACGCGCCGTCGGTTGGATGCGGGCGTGTTTTCGTCTGTGTCCGGCGATGTATTTTTTATACGAACATGATTCGTCGATCGAACGAAAAAAGCAGGGTATGGTTGGTTCCATACCCTGCTTTGCTGTGATATTGATTTGGATGAAAAAGACTTAGCCGTTGATGCCTTCGGCCACCGCGACGGCACAAGCCACCGTTGCGCCAACCATCGGAT
>CAKUME010000062.1 GCA_934667575.1 uncultured Eubacteriales bacterium
TGCGTGGGCGCCATTGCCTACAATCTGCTCAACACGCGCTACGGCTTTATCAACAGCATCGTGACCGCGCTGGGCGGCAAAAAAATCGACTTTTACACCAGCCCGGCCAAGTGGCCCGGCATTTTGATCATTGCAAACACCTGGAAGGGCGTGGGGTATAACACCGTGGTGTATCTGGCCGCGATTGCGGGCATCGACGCCGAAATTTATGAGGCGGCCGAAATTGACGGCGCCACCGTGATGCAGCGCATCTTCTGCATCACGCTGCCGAGCCTGGTGCCCACCATGGTCACGCTTTTGCTGCTGAGCGTGGGCGGCATCTTTCGCGGCAACTTTGATATGTTCTGGAATCTGATCGGCAGCAACAGCCTGCTTTACGACACCACCGACGTGATCGACACCTATGTGTACCGCTGCCTGATGGACGGCACCAACTTTGGCATGACCGGCGCGGCCGGGCTGCTGCAATCGGCGCTCGGGTTGGTGATGATTCTTGCGGTGAATGCGCTCGTGAAGAAGATTCACAGCGACAGCGCGCTGTTCTAACGGGGGAGGGCAAAACCATGGCAACTAAAATGGAAATGCGCGAGCGCCGCATGCTCAATGTGGTGGGCGGGCTGATCGTGGGGCTCGTGTCGCTGTTGTGCCTGCTGCCGTTCGTGCTGGTGGTATCGGGCTCGTTCAGCTCGCAGGCCGCCATTGTGAAATACGGCTACAGCCTGCTCCCGCGCGAATTTTCACTCGAGGCCTACAAGCTGGTATTCACGGTGCCGGAGCGCATTGGCATTGCTTACCGCAACACGATTTTTTACACCATTGTGGGCACGGCGCTGGGGCTGTTTCTCACTGCGATGACCGGCTATGTGCTCAACCGCAAGGACTTTGCGTGGCGCAACGCATTTGCGTTCTTTTTCTACTTTACCACGCTGTTTTCGGGCGGTTTGGTGCCAAGCTATCTGCTCATGATGGCGCTGCACATGAAGAACAATCCGCTCGTGATCGTGCTGCCGGGGCTGCTTTCGGTGTTCAACATTCTGATCATGCGCAACTTTATGAACTCGATTCCGGACGCGATCAGCGAATCGGCCAAGGTGGACGGCGCAAACGACATTGTGATCTTTGTGAAGCTGATCCTGCCGCTGCTGAAGCCCGCGCTTGCCACCGTGGGGCTGTTCCTCGCGCTGAGCTACTGGAACTCGTGGTATAACTGCATGCTGTATATCAGCGACTACCGGCTCTACACGCTGCAATATTACCTCTATAACACGCTGAACAAGGCGGAGGAGATCCGCCGTTTGATCGCGCTGGGCGTGGACACCGGCAACGAAACGCCGCCGAGCGAAACCATGAAGCTCGCGCTCACCTGCGTGGCCACCGGGCCGATCATTCTGCTTTATCCGTTTGTGCAAAAGTATTTTGTCAAAGGCATCACGATCGGCGCCGTAAAAGGCTGACGCGCCGCACAGGCCTTTGCAGTCCCGTTTTTCCCCGACCGGAACGCCCGGCTGGGGATTTTTGCTGCCCGGGCGCAAAATTTTTGCGCAAAATGCGAAAAACGAATGACAAATGCGCACCGATGCGGTATAATGAAGTTATCTATCCGCAAGCAGAGAAAGGAATGTCCGTTTGTTATGAAATTAGGTATCGTGGGCCTGCCGAACGTGGGCAAGAGCACATTGTTTAACGCAATCACCAACGCGGGCGCGCAGTCCGCCAACTATCCGTTCTGCACCATTGAACCCAATGTGGGCGTGGTGGCCGTGCCGGACGAGCGGCTCGACCGCCTGGCCGAAATGTATCATCCGCAAAAATACACCCCCGCCACCATCGAGTTTGTGGACATCGCGGGTCTGGTGCGCGGCGCAAGCAAGGGCGAAGGGCTGGGCAACAAATTCCTTGCCAACATCCGTGAGGTGGACGCGATCGTGCATGTGGTGCGCTGCTTTGAAAATGACGATATCATCCATGTGGAGGGCAGCATTGACCCCGCACGCGACATTGAAACCATTAACCTGGAGCTGGTGCTGAGCGATCTGGAAATGCTCGACCGCCGTATCGACAAAACCCAAAAGGCGCTCAAGGGCGACAAGAGCCTGCAGCCGGAGCTCGATTTGTTCCTGCGCGTGCGCGAAGCGCTCAATGCGGGCAAAAGCGCCCGCTCGGTGGAAGTGAACGAGGATGAAGCGGCCATTCTTTCCACCGTGAACCTGCTCACCGCCAAGCCGGTGATCTACGCCGCCAACCTGAGTGAAGACGATTTTAAAAACGGCGAGGTGCAGAACCCGCACTACGAAGCGGTGCAGCGCATTGCCGCCGCCGAGCACGCGGCCGTGCTGCCGATCAGCGCCGAAATCGAGGCCGAGATCGCGGGCATGGAGCCGGAGGAAAAGGAAGTGTTTTTGGCCGACATGGGGCTGAAGGAATCCGGCCTGGATCGGTTGATTCGCGCCTGCTATTCGCTGCTCGGGCTGATCTCGTATCTCACCGCGGGCGAGCAGGAGGTGCGCGCGTGGACCATTCGGCGCGGCACCAAGGCGCCGCAGGCCGCAGGCAAAATTCACTCCGACTTTGAGCGCGGCTTCATCCGCGCCGAGGTCGTTGCCTACAACGATCTGATGGCCTGCGGCTCCATGGCCGCCGCCAAAGAAAGAGGTCTGGTTCGTTCCGAGGGCAAGGACTATGTGATGCAGGACGGCGATGTGGTGCTGTTCCGGTTCAACGTGTGATCCGGATCGTCCGGCATGTTGCAGGCGCCGCTCAAAACGCGATTCCACGATAATTGTCAAAAGGAGCAAAAAGAATGATAAAAAACAACGGAACCGGTGTGCTCGAAAACGAGCGCTGCCGCGTGGAGCTGATCGACGGCCGCATGGTCGGGCTGTTTGACCGCACCGAAGGCGCCAATCTGTCCGATGCGCGGGGGCATGCGGGCACGGCCTGCTTTACCCTGTGTGCGGACGATATCCGCACGCTCCCGCACCCGGAGGCCACCCCCTATGCCGACCGCACCGCACACTTTTCCGCGTTTGAACCCACCGATGCGCACGGGCTGCGCTGCACCGACGAAGAAAACAGCATAACCGTGACCTACACGCTCGAGCCGGACGGGGTGACGCTGGATGCGGAATGCCACGACCCCCGCGTATCGGAATTTGGGCTGAACCTTGACCTGAATTTTTTGGGCAAAAAAGGCAACGACTATCACCGGCAGCTGCTGCCCTCGTCGCCCTACACTTCCGCCGACGGGCGCTGCACCTACTTTATCCTCACGCGCCCCAACGGCCGGTTTTTGACCGCCGCAGCCGAAACGCCCTGCGACGGCTGGAAGTTTACCTATTCGCCGTTTTCGTGCGGCCACTTTATTTTGAATTTGCAGTTTTTGGCCTCGTTCGACCGGGTATACCACGGCAGCGGGCGCAAAGCGCTGCGGCTGCGCCTGCAATTTGCCGATTCGCTCGACGAGGCGTTTGCCCATGTGCAGCGGCTGTTTGGCATGCCACTTTGCCGCAATGTGCTGAGCGGCGGTTTTGACGGCTATGCGGCCGTGCAAACCGTCGGCGAAGCCGACGCGCTGCGTGTGGAAGCGCCGGACGGCTCCGTGCGGCTGCTCCCCCCGAACGCGCGCATTCCGCTGCCGCAGTTTGGGCTCTACACCGTTACGCCGATGCGCGGCGGCAAGCCCGGGCTGAACACCACCGTGTGGTCGGGCGGGCCGAGCCGGATGGCACTGTTCGACCGCAGCTGCGACGGCATTCGGCCGCCTTATCACCCGGATCCGAACCTTTGCGAGGGCGGGTGCTTTTTGTGGGCCATGCTCTGCAATGAAGCGCTGCGCGGCACCCGCCGATACGACGCGGTGGTGCGCGCGGAGCTGGACGGCATTCTCGGCAAAAACGGCGTGCGCATTCCCCGCCGCACAATTGTGCCGGTGCCCGAAAACGGCTTTGCGGCGTATCACATCTGCCAATCCACCCGTGTGCAGGAACAGTTTTTCGGCGTGTCAATTCTGCTGGAGGCGTTCCGCGTCTATGGGGAGCCCGAGCTGCTCGAAACGGCGGTGCGCGCGCTGGATGAGCTGGTGGCACATTATATGCGCGACGGCATGGTGTTCAACGGCGAAGACTACACCACGGTGTGCTGCCCGATGATTCCGCTGGTGGACATGGCGTGCTTCCTGCGCAACCGCGGCGATGCGCGCGCGCAGATTTTTGACGACGCCGCGCGCCAAATGGCCGAGTTTTTGCTGCGGCGCGGGCTGCATTTTCCCACCGAAGGGGAGGTTTCTGCGCAGACGGATCCCGAATTTGAAGACGGCGCAATTTCGTGCACCGCGCTCGCGCTGCTGTATTATTGCCTGCATCTGCGCCGCGTGCCGGAATATGTGCAGTTCGCCAAAGAGGTGCTGGACCTGCACCGCGCATGGATGATCTACACCCCCGACGCACGCATGCAGGGATCGAGCTTCCGCTGGTGGGAAACGATTTGGGAAGGCGACGGCCAAGGCCCGGCCATCTGCGCGGGGCACGCGTGGACCATTTGGACCGCGGAAGCGCTGTTTGACTACGGCATTTTGGCGCACGACGACCGCGCCATGCTCGACTCGTGGAACGGCTGGATCACCAATTGGGCCAAAACCCAGCCGGACGGCACGATGTACAGCTGCTACGAAGCCGACTTTATTCGCGGCGGCGGCTACATGGGCACCAAAGCCGGCTTGGCGCAGCTGGCGGGCGAAGACCTGAGCATCCGCTACCAAACGGCGCACGGCTATCCGCAGCACATCGACAGTTCGCTTTCGCGCTACGCGTGGGCCCGCGCGGCCGACACCTGGCTGCAAACCGCCGCGCTGCTTTGGATCGACGGGCAAATTCTGCCCATTCACGCACATTTGGAAAACGGCGTGTGGGTCACGGACGGCGACATTCATCAAATTTACATCGGCGCGCTGCCCGAGCCGATCCGGCTGCGTGATCCGTCGCTCAAGCGCCTTTAATCCGGCGCAACAAGGGCGCACCCCCGTCTGCACATTGAGCGCGCGCTGCATGCTGCACCGCTGCGGCGCATAAAATAGCGCTGTATTCATGAAGCCGCGAGGTGATTCAATTGGAAAATTCCGCTGCGCCACGGGCGCGCATTGCACTGCTCGATGAGCTGCGCGGCTTTGCCGTGCTCTGCATGGTGGTGCGCCACGCATTTTTCCTGATTGGCTACATGTTCGACTATCCGTGGGCGCAGCGTGCGTTCGACTTTTTTGAGCCGGTGTCACCTTTTTTTGCAGGCACATTCGTGGTCATTTCGGGCATATGCGCGCAGCTGTCGCGCAGCAACCTGCGGCGCGGCGCCAAGCTGATGGCCGTCGCGCTGGGCATCACGCTCGTCACCTGGCTGGTGGTGCCCGAGGAGCTCATCCGCTTTGGCGTGCTGCACATGCTCGCATCGTGCATGCTCATCTACGGAGCCGTGCGCCGGGCGTTTGACCGTGTGTCGGCGGGCTGGGGGCTGCTCGGCTGCGCGGTGCTCTTTGTGCTCACGGCGGGGCTGTTCTTTTCGGCGCGGCCGTATATCGGGGTGCCGGGCGTGCCGCAGCTCCAGCTCACCATGCTCGGGCGCTGGGGGCGGTGGCTGTTCCCGCTCGGCGTGCGCGACGCGGGCTTCACGTCGGCGGATTACTATCCGATCTTCCCGTGGCTGTTTGCATTTCTTGCAGGCACCGTTTGGGGGCGGCGCGCCGCAGCCGGCCGCTTTGCCGCGTGGACATATCCCAACCGCGTGCCCGCGTTTTCGTTTCTCGGCCGCCATGCGCTGCTGATCTTCGTGCTGCACCAGCCGGTGCTCTACGGCATCATGCTCCTGCTGCGCGCGCTGGGGATCGCGTAGCGCAAACGGGATGAACGACATAAATAAAACGATGCGCTCCGCGCGGCAAAAATGCGGCGCAGGGCGCAGGGCAAAGGCTTATTGCATTTGCATGCAGCGATCAGTGCGTGAAGCCCGGGTGACGGCCGGTCATCTTCATCTGATTGCGCACCACCATCAGCTTGTCAAGCTCTTCCTTCGTCAGCTCCTTAATACCGCCGATCTGGGTGGCCAGGAAGGTGATCTTGGCAAAGTATTCAATCTCGTCCATCACGAAAAACGCCTTGTTCAGCGTGTTGCCCACCGACAGCGCGCCGTGGTTCTGGAGCAGGAACGCATCGTGATCCTGAATGTAGGGCGCGAGCGAATCCGGAATTTCCATGGTGGAGGGGGTGCCATAGGCGCACACCGGCACAAAGCCCAGCGTGAGCATGGCCTCGGGCAGGATCAGCTTGTCGAGCTGCTTGTTGCACACCGCATAGGCCGTGGCAATCGGCGGATGCGCATGCACCACCGCGCCCACGTCCGGGCGCTGCTGATAAACGCGCAGGTGCATCTTGATCTCGGAGGAAGGATTCAGCTCGCCCTCGAGCTTGTTGCCCTGGCCGTCGATCTTCACGATCATATCCGGGGTCATATAGCCCTTGGAAACGCCGGTGGGGGTGCAGTAATATTCATTCGGGCCAACCTTGACCGAAATGTTGCCGTCGTTCGCCGCCACAAAGCCCTTGGAATAGATCCGAGCGCCAATGTCGCAAATTTGCTTTTTAATTTCCATTGCATCCATAACAAATACTCTCCCTTATT
>CAKUME010000063.1 GCA_934667575.1 uncultured Eubacteriales bacterium
TGTGGTGCACTCGGTGCACGGCATCGGCGTGTTCGAGGGCATTCACAAAATCGAATTGCAGGGTGTGACCAAGGATTATATCAAAATTCGCTACGCCAAGCTGGACACGCTCTATGTGCCGGTCACGCAGCTGGACATGGTGGCCAAATACATTGGCGGCGGCGAGGAAACCACCGTGAAGCTCCACAGCCTGGGCGGCACGGAATGGCAAAAGGCGAAGGCGCGCGTGCGCGCCGCGGTCAAAGACATCGCGAAGGAGCTGATCCAACTCTACGCCCAGCGGCAGCAGGCGCCCGGCCACGCGTTCCCGCCCGACACCGACTGGCAAAAGGATTTTGAGGCGCATTTTGAATACACCGAAACCGAAGACCAACTGCGCTGCATCAGCGAAATTAAAGCGGATATGCAGCGTTCTGCGCCGATGGACCGTCTGCTTTGCGGCGACGTGGGCTTTGGCAAAACCGAGGTTGCGCTGCGCGCCGCGTTCAAGTGCGTCACCGATTCCAAGCAGTGCGCGCTGCTGGTGCCCACCACCATTCTGGCGTGGCAGCATTATCAAACGGCGCTGCGCCGCATGGAGGGCTTTCCGGTGCGCATTGGGCTGCTCAGCCGCTTTCGCAGCGCCAAGCAGCAGGAAGAAACGCTGCGCCAGCTGCGCACCGGCGAACTGGATATGGTGATCGGCACGCACCGGCTTGTGCAAAAGGACGTGAAATTCCACGACCTGGGGCTGGTGATTATTGACGAGGAGCAGCGCTTTGGCGTGGCGCAAAAGGAAAAGCTCAAAACACTGCGCAATAACGTGGATGTGCTCACGCTGTCGGCCACCCCCATTCCCCGCACGCTGAACATGGCCATGAGCGGCATTCGCGATATGTCGGTGATCGAGGAAGCGCCCATGGATCGCCATCCGGTGCAAACCTATGTGCTCGAGCACGATCCCGGCGTGATCGAGGATGCGCTGCGGCGCGAGCTGCGGCGCGGCGGGCAGGCCTATTATCTGCACAACCGCGTGGAAAGCATCGAAAGCGTGGCGGCGCGCATTCAGCGGCATATTCCCGAGGCGCGGGTCACGGTGGCGCACGGCAAAATGACCGAGGAGCAGCTTTCGGACGTGTGGCGTCGGCTGGTCGATCAGGAGATCGACATTCTGGTGTGTACCACGATCATCGAAACGGGCGTGGATGTGCCGAACGTGAACACGCTGATCATCGAAAACGCCGACCGCATGGGGCTGGCGCAGCTCCACCAGCTGCGCGGGCGCGTGGGACGTTCCGCGCGCCGGGCCTACGCCTATTTTACCTATCCGCGCGGCAAAGTGCTGTCCGAAATTTCCACCAAGCGGCTCACCGCCATTCGCGAATTCACCGAATTCGGCAGCGGCTTTCGCATTGCCATGCGCGATTTGGAGCTGCGCGGTGCGGGCAATGTGCTGGGCGCGCAGCAGCACGGCCACATGGAAGCCGTGGGCTACGACCTCTATCTGAAGCTGCTCGGCGAAGCCATCGCGGTGGAAAAGGGCGAAACGCCCGACGCCCCCGACGCGGAATGCCTGATCGACGTGCAGGTGCAGGCACACATCCCGGAAGAATACATTCCCAACCTGAATCAGCGGCTGGATATGTATCACCGCATTGCCGATATCCGATCCGAGCGCGACGCCGACGATGTGGTAGACGAATTGATCGACCGCTTTGGCGACCCGCCGGAATCCGTGACCGGGCTGGTGGATGTGGCGCTGCTGCGCAACCGCGCCATGCAGCTGGGCATCACCGAAATTCGCCAGACGGCGGGCAATGTGCTGCTTTATGTGCAGCAGCTCAACAAACCTGCGCTGGCGCGGCTCATTGCACGCATGAAGGGCCGCGTGCTGGTGAGCGCGGCCACCCGGCCGTATATTTCGGTCAAGCTCACCGGCAAGTCGGTGCTGCTGGAGCTCAAGCAGATCCTTGCGGTGCTCGCGGACGACGGCGCATAAACCATGAAAAAACGACAAAGCGGCCGACTGGGTGTTCATTCACACCGGTCGGCCGTTTTGGACTTGTATGGGTACAAAAGCGCGCAAATGTCAGTCGAGCAGCGCCCACATTTTGCGGCACACGGTGTCTGCATCTTCCGAAAGGCCGCATTCAAACACCACAAAGCCCGTGTAACCCGTGTCGCGAATGGCACGGAACACGTTGCGGTAGTTGATCTCGCCGGTGCCGGGCTCTTTGCGGCCGGGCACATCGCCCACATGAATGTGGCCGATCCGATCGATGTATTGGCGAATGGTGGAAATCAGATTGCCCTCGGTGATCTGCTGATGGTAGACATCGTAGAGCACGCGCACGGCCGGGCTCTGCACCTCGTCGATGATCGCGGCCGCTTCGGCGGTGGCGGTCAAAAAATATCCCCGGTGATCCACCAGAATATTCAGCGGCTCCAGCACCGCGGTCATGCCCGCCGCTTCCAGCATCGGCGCCGATGCGCGGAGCGCCTGCACCACGTTGGCGTGCTGCACTGCGCGCGGCACGCCGGCGCGCTCGTTGCCGGTGGTCACAACAATATTTTTCACCCCGAGCACCCGGGCGGCTTCCACCGTTTCCGCCATCGCGTCCAGATACGCCGCACGGGCCTGCTCGTGCACAATACCGCGCGTGTTGTCGATCCACTTTTGCTTTTCGGGGTCGCGCGACTGGATCAGAATGGCCGAAATCACCGTGCCGGTTTCGTCGATTGCTCGCCGAGTTTCGGCAAGGTCGAGGTCTTTCCAGCAAAGCAGCTCAACGGCGCCAAATCCGTGTGCCGCCGCTGCCCGCACCTTGTCGCCGCCGCTGCCGGGGAACCAGCCGCCCGCCGCTGTGAGTGTAAACATGGTTCAATTCCTTCTTTCCCGTGTTTTTTCAGGTTTAGGGATATTATACGATACTCCGCGCATGAACGCAATAGCCGAAACCAAGAAAAAACCGGAAATTTCCGGTGACGGGGCGCATCCGAAAAAGCGGCGCGCCGCCGAAGCATTCCGGCAGTCAGGTGAACCGCCGAATCAGCTGCGCCGGCACCGCATATGCATGCCGCCGCACCACACCGTCGCGCCGGTCGCGAATGATATCCGCCACCACCCGCGGGCAGATGGTTTCAAACATGTCGCGCACCGTGGTGAGGCCGCCAAACACATAGCGCGCGGCGGGCACATCGTTAATGCCGATCACGCGCAGCTCGTCCGGCACCGCCACGCCCGCGCGCTGCACGGTGTCGATGAGCCCAAACGCAATTTCGTCGTAGGCGCAGAGCACGCCTTGGGGGCGTTCCGGCATGGCGAGCAGCGCCTGCGCCGCCTCCACGCCCGCCTGCTCAAACCGCGCGGCGCTGCAAAAAACCGCTGCGTGCGCAAAGCCCAGCTCGGCGCTCCGGCGGCGAAACGCCGCTTCTTTTTCGGGCGTGAGCCGTTCGCCCGCAAACAGCACGCGGCGGCAGCCGCTTTGCTGCAAATCAGCAAGCGCCTGCCGAATTCCGTCCGCCATTTGATTGTGAAAACAAATCGGCGCCCCATCCGAATCGAACGCCGCCACCGGGATCCCGGCCGGCGGCAGCGCGGGCAGCTGCGCTAAGCAAATGATCGCATCCACCGCATAATCCTTGCGGCATTTTTCCACCTGCGCCGTCAGCTCTTCGGGTGCAAAGTCGGAACTGTAAATGGTGCAGCGGCAGCCGTATCGCCGAAACTCCGCGAGCAGCGCCTGCGCCATGTTCGCGTAATAAACGCTGATAATTTCCGGGCAGATGATCGCAATGTGAAAGTGCTCCTGCCTGCGGTTTTCGAGCTTGACCTTTTTCTTGCTTTCAAAATAGCCGCACTGCTCCGCCACATGCAGCACCTGCGCGCGGGTGGCGGGCGAAATGCCGTAGCCGTCGTTGAGTGCGCGCGAAGCGGTGGAAACCGAAACGTGCGCCAAAGCCGCCAGTTTTTCCAGTGTCATTCGGCGTGCGCCTCCTTTGCCCCGCTGCGGCGAAACGCAAAACGAATATAGAGCGCCGCCGCCACGGTTGCCGCGCACGCCGCCAGCGACAGCAGCTGCTGCGCATAAACCGTGACGCCCAGCAGCCGGCTGCCCTGCCCCTGCACCCAACGCACCACTGCGCTTGCCGCCAGCGCGGCCGCAAACCCGGCCGCCCCCGACGCCACCTGACTAAATGCCAGCGCGTTGGCGCATTCCGCCTTGGGCGCGCTGTCGAATATCAGATTGGTGAGCGCGCTGTTGAGTCCGCCCATGGCGATTCCATAGAGGATATTATAGAACAAAAACAGCACGGCCCCGTTGCTCGGCGCGGCAAACGTGTTGATCAAAAACGCGCACGCCATCACCAGCAGGCACCGCCGGAGCATGGCGGCAAACGAATGGCGGTCGGCATAGGCGCCCCAGGCGCGCGAAACAAAGATGCGCGCCGTTGCCTGCACAATTTGCAGCACGGAGATATACGTCATGCTGAACCCCAGCTCGTTGAGCTGATAGGTGCCGTAAAACGGAACGGCCAAATTGGCCGCTATCCCCCAAATGGTGAGCGCGATTGCGGCGCGCCTCGCCGCACGGCCGGGCAGCCGCAGCCGAGATTTTGCCGCGGTGGGCGGTTGGTGCTCGGCGGGCGCCGTGGTGCGCGCCAGCAGCGCCGTGTGCACCGCGGTGAGCGCGAGCAATCCGGCCGCACCGCCCGCAAACGCCGCGTGCAACTGCCCCGCAGCGCGGCAGTGATCGATCCACGCGCCGAGCGCATAAGTAAACGCCATGCCCGCCGCCAGCGACACGATCTCCTTTTTTGCGGTGAAACGGCCGCGCTCCGCATCGTCTACGAGCGACATCAGCCACACGGTTTTGCGCGGGGCGGCAAGGTTATACAGAAAATACGCCAGCAATATGGCGGCGATAAATCCCGCCGTGCGCAGCGACTTGGGGCCGCCCAGCAGCGGAATGACATACAGCAGCGCAAACAGCAGCTGATTGCCCACGCTCAGCAGCAGCACCATCCGCTTGGTTGGGCCGCCGGTGAACGCCGTGCCAAGCTGAAACACGCACCCCAGCGATAAAAACGATGTGATCACGCCGGTGAGCCCGTCCGACATCCCTAAGCTGCTGGTGAGCGTGGCGAGAAACGACCCGCCCACCATAATTGCAATCAAATATTCCACCGCCGCCTGCGCAATATAGCGGCGGCAGTCGTCCCCTGTTCGATTCATTAAAAAACACATTCCTTCGGCCGCCAAGCGGATGATCCGCCATCCCGGCGTGCGTTACATATGGGCAAGCGAAAAAAACGATGCGATCACTTTTTCAGCCGGATGAGCCACACGGCGTTGCGCGGCGCGGGCAGCGTGAGCGCGCCGTTCGCGCCCGATACCCATTCCGCACGCACCGGAACCATGTCGTGCGTTTCATCGAGCAGCAGGCATTCCGCGCGCACATCCCCGTCGGCAAAGCCGCGAAGGTTCAGCACGATCGTGTCGTCTGCGGCATCGTCGTCTTCGCGGAAGCAGCTGAGCATCACGGCCGCCTGATCGCCGCGGCGCGCTGCGCAGAGATACGCATGGGAGCTGTCCGATTTCACCGCGCAGCTGTCGCCCAGCGTATACAGCTCGTTGAACATCGGGAACGGATAATACCCTTTCAGGCACTCACACACAAAATCGGTGTTGAACATTCCGTTCATGCCGCAGGGCCGCGCGTCGTAATACATCAGCAGATCCACCGGAGCCACTTGGCATTTTGCCATGACCGCTGCGATATACGCCGCGCCCTTGAGCGATTTTTCCTGTTTCAGCGAGTAGTACCAGGCTTCGCCCTCAAAGCTGCGCACATAGTTCCACTCGTTCAGGATGCTTTCGGTTTGCGTGAAGCCATGCCGATCCAGACACGCACGCACCTCGCGGGCGCGCGCCGCCACCCGCTCGGGGTCGGTGGCATAGATGTGCCACGAGAAAAAGTCGAGCGGCGCGGTGAGCTGCGCCAAAAAGCGCTCCATCCAATCCGTGTGGTAAGCCAGCGCCGGGCCGCCGATTTTGAGCTGCGGAAAGCATGCCTTCAAATGGCGCGCCGTAACGTCGTACAGCTCATAAAACTGTTTTTCCGTGCCGCCCCAGCAGCGCTTATTGGGGGAATCGTCGGCATCGAGATCCGGCTCGTTCCAAATTTCCCATGAAGTAATCTTCATTGTGGGGCCGTTCGCCCAGCCCTCGGTGTAGTGCCGGATGATATGCTCGCACACCTGCGCCCACTTGTAAAAATCCCGGGGCGGCAGCGTGCCGTATTTTTTGGGGCCATGCTCGATCTTGGAGCCCAGGCGGTAGAACGGTTCCGTTCCGGCCAGCGCAATGGTTTGCAGATACATATCCGTCACCGTGAAGTCGTAGGCATTCGGGTCGGCCGGATCGCGGTCAAAATCCGGAAAAATCGCGTGCACGTCCACCGTGTGTTCGCCGCCGTAGCTCGCGCAGAACGAGGAGTCGTGCGTGCGGGCAAACGGAATGCCCGCCGCGCGGTAGGCGTCGAAGTTGGTGATGCACTGGTCGGAATGCCAAGGATAAATCGGCCCGTTGTTGACCGCGTGCATCGGTTTCACCCGGCCGGCCGGCTGCGCAAAATTCACTGTGGCTTGAAGCATAACAATCATAATCCCCTTTCGGC
>CAKUME010000064.1 GCA_934667575.1 uncultured Eubacteriales bacterium
TTGTGGACTATGGAGATCATGCATTTTTGTGCGTGTTTTTGGGATTAACCACCGGTATAGGCGGCGGCATATTACGCGATGTACTTACAAATAGCACACCCACTGTCCTGCGAAAACATATTTATGCCGTCGCTTCGATTTTGGGCGGCATTGTTTACTATGGTCTATTACGTGCTAACTGTCCAACCCCACCTGCGGCCGCAATTGGTATCGGTCTAATTGTGCTCATTCGTCTGCTGGCTGCACATTTCCGCTGGAACTTTCCGCGTTTGCGCACACCAATGATACTGCATTCGTCGGAATCACCCGAGCCATCGCATACGCCAAAGGATTCTCATTGAGCCGACTTTGCTGCAAAAACACCGCAGCAGTTGATCAGAAATCCTTCGCGATATTGAATCGGATTGGCGGATGAAGAATTCTGTGCCGATGGATTGGCGTTTTTATTGACCAAGCATATTTCTTCGAGCACACCATTCCGGAGCCTTTGCGAACCGATCCGTTCGAGCCTCTTGCGCAATTTTTGTCACTCAGAACGAATGACGCTCTCCGCGTTTTCCGCAGCGGATTCGGATGCACCGTTTTGCGCTGCGGAATCAACCACACCCAAACACGCACGCACGTTGGCCATTTCCGTTTTGGTCTGATCGCCGGTTAAATAAGCGTCGGAATAGAGCGCAAAGCCGCCAAAACCGGCTTGCTCCAATGTTTCGATTTGGCGTTGGAGCACATCGCCCGATGTCCAGCTTCCGCTGTCCACTTCCCCATCGCCTGCCTTATATAGCGCCAATCCGCCATAAAGCTTTACGGAAGGCGCCGTGACCATATCGCGCCACTCCTGCGCTACCTGTGCAAACGGTTGGGAAGGGCTTTGGAACGGATAGTACAGCTGCGGACACAAATAGTCTACATATCCCGTCTCACCGCCCCATTTGGCTACGTCAGCACATGCTTTTGCGCAGTTGTTTCGATTGCCCTGCGGCGAAATGCCGAATTGCAGGTTCGCGTCATACGCTTTTACTGCATCGTACAATCCTTTTACCAATGCAGTGATATTCTCGGTGCGCCAAGCCTCGAGTGATAATGGTTCCTTATCCGATGACACACCCGCGCAATAATTGGCATAGGCGGTTGTGTCAAACGATTCTTCCTGTGTCGGATAAAAATAATCGTCCATGTGCACACCGTCCACCGCATAGTGTTCGATCAACTCACGCACACTGTCGATAATATAAGTGCGCACGCTTTCATAGCCCGGGTTCAGATAAATCCCGGAGCTGCATTCCACGGTCCAATCATCATTGGTCGAATCGCCGTCACTTTGCCAAACGGTGCGCACATTATTCGCCGCAAGCTGCGCAGGCGTTTGGGTGGAACGGATGCGCAGCGGGTTAATCCAAGCGTGCAGTTTCAGCCCTGCTGCATGGGCGGCTTCTACCATATATGCCAACGGATCGTAACCGGGATCCTGCCCCTGTGTGCCGGTGAGCAAATGTGACCAAGGAAAATACGCGGAACGATACATTGCATCGCCAAACGGCCGCACATGCACAATCATCGTGTTAGCGCCGCTCGCCTGCACCTGCGCTACAATACGGTCAAATTTTTGCTTGAATGCGCCAAAATGCTGCGCTTGCTCATGGCTCATATCCAAACTCATATACGGCACCCACACCGCCTTAAATTCGGAATCTGCAAACACATTTTTTACTGTTACCACATGAATCGTATCAGATGAGCTGGCCGCCTGCTGCGGCAGCTGCCGCGCCGCATAACCCGCGAACACAATTGCGAACAGCAAGGCGAGCGCCAACAGCGCCGGTTCCGCTTTGCGCATAATCATCCCGTTCCTTTCCCGTTTGCTTTGTCCACCTTTGGAATAATATGAAAAAGGAGTGATCGTTATGCCCATTTGGGCCGATGCATTGCTGATCTATCTGGGCGCAATCAACTTGTTTGCAATGATTCCGGTATTTGTTGATAAACGAAAGGCACAGCGTCACCAGTGGCGTGTGCCGGAGCGCGTGTTTTTTCTGCTGGCGCTTGCGGGCGGCTCCATTGGCACCTATGCCGCCATGCGCCTTTGCCATCACAAAACCAAACACAAGCGCTTTATGCTGGGGCTTCCCGCAATCTTGATTGTGCAGCTGGTGCTCATCGGTTGGATCGCTTGGAAACTTGGGGCGAAAGCATAAAAAATGTCCCTCGCGAAAGTGAGGGACGCAAATGTGCGATGATATTTCAATGTTTCATCCGTTTGTCGGTTTTAATCGCCAAACGTGTGCCTATGCTTTGGAACGCCTGCACCAACATAATCAGAATCACCACGGCAAAGAACATCACCAAATACTTATAGCGATAATAGCCATAGTTGATTGCGATCTTACCCAAACCACCGCCGCCAATGATACCGCTCATTGCGGTGTAGCCAAGAATGGTAGTGATCGCGATGGTACCATTCGAAATGAGCGACGGCACACTCTCGGGAATCATCACTTTTACGATGATCTGGAACGGCGATGCGCCCATGCTCTGCGCCGCCTCAATAATGTTCGGATTCAGTTCGCGCAAGCTGCTTTCTACCAGCCGCGCCACAAACGGAAACGCCGCAATCACCAGCGGTACCACAGATGCCATGGTACCCACGCTGGTTCCCACAATCAATCGTGTGAGCGGAATGACCATAATCATCAAAATCAAAAACGGAATGGAGCGCAGCAGATTGATGATCACATTCAGCACCTGCATCACCGCTTTGGGTAACGGCCGCACCCCGTCTTTTTCGCCTACCACAAGCAGCACGCCCAACGGCAGGCCGATCACAATTGCAAACAGCGTAGACAGTACCGTGGCGTAAATGGTTTCCCACAATGCAAACGGCATATCATGCACTAATATGTCGATCGCCTCTTGCACTGTTTCGGAATTCCAGATTGAATTAAGCATCGCGCTGCACCTCCTCCACCATAATATCTGCACGAGTCAGGTATTGGATCGCGCGCGCCAGCACCGCATCATCATCCGGCAAACCGAGCAGCATGGTGCCAAATACCTGATCGTTGATACAACGTGTGGCCGCATAGCGGATATTTGCCGCAATGTGCTCATCGATCGCCATCTGCGTGATGATCGGAGTCGCAGCGGCATGTGCGCCATTGAATACCACGCGCACCACGCGCTCGTTGTCGCGCTGTTCCATCAGCTCCTCCGCATTATCGGGGAATACGAGACGACGCGCAGCAGCCGATTGCGGGCGTGCAAAGATGGTTGCCACATCGCCCTCTTCCACTACACAACCGCCATCCAAAATCGCCACACGGTTGCAAATTTCCTCCACCACGCTCATCTGGTGCGTGATAATAATCACCGTGATGCCCAGCCGTTGATTGATATCACGAATCAACTCCAAAATGGACTGTGTGGTTTTGGGATCGAGCGCGCTGGTGGCCTCGTCGCACAGCAGCACCTTCGGATTGGTAGCCAGTGCGCGGGCAATGGCAATGCGCTGCTGCTGGCCGCCCGAAAGCTGCGCGGGATACGATTTTGCCTTGCTCTCGAGCCCCACCACCTGAAGCAGTTCTTCTGCACGCTTGCGGGCTTTGGCCTTCAGCACACCGTCCAGCTCAAGCGGGAAACAGATATTATCCAAACAGGTGCGCTGCATCAGCAGATTAAAGCCTTGAAAAATCATCGTGATATTGCGGCGGATTTTTCGCAAGTCTTTTTCCGGCAATGCGCCCATATCGACCCCGTCGATGCACACCGTACCTTCGGTGGGGCGCTCCAGCATATTGATGCACCGCACCAGTGTGCTCTTACCCGCGCCGCTCATGCCAATCACGCCGTAGATGTCACCGTCGTTCACCGTAATATTGATATCTTTGAGCGCCTCAACCGTGTGATCGGCGGTCGCAAAAGACTTGGACAGATGTTTGATCTCAATCATGCGGTTTTCCCCTTAAATTGGCATAAGAGACCGCCGCATACTGCTGTGCGGCCGCCTCTTAGATGCCTTTTTATTGAATCGGATTTTTTACTTCAGCGCATCGAGCGTACTCTGCTTGCCGCCATAAAGGCCCATCGGCTCCACATGAATCGCCGCAACCGACACCACTTCAGTCTTATTCTGCTCGTTGAAATCATCGAGATAGGGCTTATGCTGGAAGTAGTTCGCATCCACCTCGCCGCTATCTACCACCTTGTTGGGCTGCACATAGTCCGTGTATTCAATCGTTTTGAGCGTAACATTCTTTTCCTTGAGAATTTCGGCCGCTACCGCAAGAATTTCCGCATGCGGGGTGGGCGATGCCGCCACCGTGATGGTTTGGCCGCTCAGCTTGCTGTAATCCACCGTAGAATCAAATCCGTCTCCGGGCTGATCCACCGTGCTCACCACTGCGCCTTCATATTGCGACTGGATAAAGTCCGCCACCTTCTGGCTGCTCAGTGCGGCCACCAGTGCTTTGGTCTTGTCGGTTTCTTCGTTGCCCTTCTTCACCGCCACAATATTGCTGTACTGCGAAGAAGCGCCCTCGATCACCAGCGAATCTCCAACCGGATTGAGCTTAGCCGCAATCGCGTAGTTCGAGTTGATCACCGCATAATCCAAGTCTTTGAGCTGGTTCGGAATCTGCGCAGCTTCAATCTCTTTGAACTCGATGTTATGCGGATTCTCTGTGATATCACGCACCGTCGCGGTAATGCCGGCGCCGTCCTTGAGCTTGATAAAGCCATTGTCCTGAAGCAGCAGCAACGCGCGCGCTTCATTGGTGGTGTCGTTCGGCACACCAATCACCAGTTTATTACTGTTTTTGCCGCAGCCGGTAAACGCCAACGCCGAAAAAATCAGCGAAGCCGCCAACACGGCGGAAAGAATTTTCTTTTTCATAAATGAATCGACTCCTTTAAAATATATCAATGAAATAATTCCGAAACGCTGAAAACAAAACCGCCTGCATAAGGTTCACATTCGGTTTCGGTTAAGCAGAGCAAGACAAAGCACGCCCGCGCATCGCGCGCCAATCTGGAATGTATGAACTTGCATCTGCAGTCGCCTCCTGTCGTTTTCCGTGGTTATATTATAGCACACACTTCCGGGCTTGTCCAATACAGGAAAACAATACAGTGTTATAGCTTTTATCTATAGGTCACTGTTTAGGCACGGGCGTGTTCATCCAAATAGCGGCGCAGTTCTTCGATATACAGCGAACCCATTCGGCTGAGCAGACTGTTTTTGCGCACCACATAGCCGATTTCCATCACGCTGTTCGGGTTTAATTCATCCGCTTCAAACGGCACAGCCACATAATCGGTGCCGTTGAGCTCTTCGCAAATAATGCCGGAACACAAGGTATACCCTCCCAGACCGACCATCAGATTCAGCATCGTCGCGCGGTCCGTGGCCTTGATCGTGCGCGGATACTCATTGGTGCTCAAAATTTCCTCTGCAAAGTAAAACGAACTGTTGTCGCCTTGCTCAAACGACAGGCACGGATAATCGGCAAGCTGATCGAAATGAATGGATTTCTCTTTTGCAAGCGGATGTTTCCCCCACAAATACACATACGCTTTGCAATCAATCAGCTTATGAAATTCCAAATTGTTGGTTTGCAGCAGCTTGGTAATTACCTGGCGGTTAAAGTCGCTCAAATATAAAATGCCAATTTCGCTCTTGCATGTGACCACATCGGCAATAACCTGCTGCGTTTTGGATTCCCGGATGGCGAATTCGTATTTGCTGGTATCAAACGTTTTCACCATTTCAACAAATGCCTTGACCGCAAATGAATAATGCTGGGTGGACACGCCGAACTTTTTTTTGCGGTTGTTCGATTTCCCGTATTTTTCAACGAGCAGGTCGTATTGGCTATATACCTGCCGCGCATAAATCAAAAATTCCGCGCCGTCACTGGTCAGCGTCATGCCGCGTCCGCTTCGGTTAAAAATCGTGATGCCCAGCTCGCGCTCCAGTTCTTTGATCGCGCTGGTGAGCGATGGCTGCGCCACAAACAGCACCTCGGCCGCTTTGTTCAGCGATCCCGTTTCCGACACCGTGATCGCGTAGTGCAATTGCTGCAAGGTCATGAAAATTCTCCTTTGTTTTTCGATTTCCCGAGCTGCATTTCTACCGCGCGGAAAAACCTACATTATATAATGTATTATACCACATCGATTGCAATTGGGGGAAGCCTTTTTTCAAAAAAATACAATTTTGCTTGACGAGGCGATGTGCAGCGTGTATACTGTATCTGGACCGGTTTTTATGGCGGAAAGGAGTGCAACCATGGTTGATCCCGCATTTCATATGCAGCTGGACCCGGCGTCGTTTCGGGATAATGAACTGCTGCGCTACGGCATTTATATGATGCCATGCGAAAGTGATGCCAGCGCACCGCATGACCATTCGTTTTTGGAGATGGCCTATGTCGTGCAGGGCTGCGCGGAGCACACGTTTGGCAACCAGTGCTGCACCATTCGCGCAGGCGATTATTTTATTGTGGACTACGGTGAGGTACACAGCTACCATCGCACGGGCGACGAGCCGCTGAAGCTGGTGAATGTGCTGTTTTTGCCCCGATTGATCGACGAAACACTGGTGGATTGCCGCAGTTTTCAGGAAGTGCTGCAAAATTACCAGATCCGATTCAGCT
>CAKUME010000065.1 GCA_934667575.1 uncultured Eubacteriales bacterium
GATCTCGGCTGCGGGCTATATGCTCGGCCAAGCGTATATGATTTTGTATCTGCGGCACGCGGTGCGGCTGGTGCGCGTGCCCATGCGCGAGGTGCTGCGTCACTTTCGGCCGTGCCTGCTGCTGTTTGTGCCCGTGCTGGCCACCAGCGTTTACCGCATGATGGACAAGGTGATGCTGGGGCTGATGAGCAGCTATACGCAGACCGGCTACTACGAAAACAGCGAAAAGCTGATTTCGGTGTGCCTGTGCGTGATCAGTGCGCTGGGCACGGTGATGCTCCCGCGCATGTCGAACCTTTATGCGCACCACCGCAAAAAGGACGCCAACGCCTATCTGCGCAAATCCATGCACGTTGCCATGTTTTTTGCCTGCGCCATCGCGTTCGGCATTGGCGCGGTCGTGCATGAATTTATCCCGATTTTTTACGGCGCGGGCTATGAGCCGTGCGTGGGGCTGACGCGCATGCTCGTGTTTACCGTGCTGCCCATCAGCTGGGCCAATGTGATTCGCACGCAATATCTGATCCCCTGCCGCAAGGAAAAGGCGTATACCTGCTCCGTGTGCGCGGGCGCGGCGGTCAATCTGGCGCTCAACGCGCTGCTCATCGGGCGTTTTGGCGCGCGGGGCGCGGCGGCGGGCACCATTGCCGCCGAATGGACGGTTTGCCTGCTGCAATCGCTGCTGGTGCGCCGCAAGCTGAAGCTGCGTGTCTTTTTCACCGACAATCTCTTTTTTGTGCTGGCCGGTGCGGTCATGTTTGCAGTGGTGCAGCTGATGCGCGGCCTGCCGCTGAATCGGCCGGTGCTGCTGGTGCTCGAAATTGCCGCAGGCGCGCTGTGCTACCTTTCGCTGAGCGTATTTTATTGGATCAAAACGAAGAACCCGATTGCGGCCGGGCTTTGGCGCCGTATCTGCCGCAAAGGAGGCCCCGCATGATTTTTCTTTCCGATTGCATTTGCCGGTCGCCCGATGAAGGCGCCGACCGGTTGGCCACCCGATTGGCCGAGCTGCTGCATCGGCAGGGCGCGACCGTGCTGTCGGTGAACCGGGCTGCGCCGCCGTATTCCACCGTGACCGCCGGCCGGCTGTTTGGCTCCGGCAGCCTGCGGCGCACGCTCCGGCAGGCGCGCGCGCCGGTGGTGTATCTGCCCAAAAGCGCCGCCACACCGGCCACCGCGCTGCGCTGCCTGGCGCTGCGCACCGCCGGCTGCCCGGTTTGGCTGCTGCTGACCGAGAACAAACCGCTTCACCGCCTCACGCGCGCTTTGCTGCGCGCCTCCCATGCAAATTTTATGGTATTATCCGACTCGGCCGCGCAGGCGCTGGCCGGGCTGCATCGACCGGTGCATGTGCTGCGCACCGGCGTGGACTGCGATCGGTTTGCTCCGGTGCCGGCGGCGCGCAAGGCGCAGCTGAAGCGGCAGTACGGGTTTCCGCCCGACCGCTCGGTGATCCTTCATGTGGGACATCTCAAGGCGGGGCGCGGGCTGCGGCAGCTGCGGCCGCTCACCGCGCTGGGCACGGTGGCGCTGGTGTGCAGCGCCTCCACCGCGCACGACGAAGCGCTTCGGCAAGAGCTGGAATCGGCCGGCATTCGAATTTTTGACGCATATCAACCCCATATCGAAGAATTTTACCAATGCGCCGACCTTTATGCTTTTCCGGTGACGGAAGCAGGCAACTGCATTGAGCTGCCGCTGTCGGTGCTGGAAGCGGCGGCGGCCGACCTGCCGATTTTGGCTGCGCCCTATGGCGCGCTGCAAAGCTGGCAAACGGATGCCGGGTTCCGGTTCTGGAACCCGAACGATCCGGCCGAAACACGCGCCGCAGCGGCGCAATTGCTGGAGGCGCACGCACCCACGCGGTTTCGCGCGCTGCCCTACGATTTTACCCATGCAGCCGTGCAAATGGCCGAATGGGTGCGCGGCGCAGAATAAAACGGTATATAAACGGGCAAAGCGGTGCTGCACACCGTGCCTGTTCATATAAATTTCAGAAAGGAAGCGAGCACATGAAATCAAAATGGAAAAGGCTCCTGAGCCTGATCCTGACGCTGACCATGGTGGCGGGCACGGTTTCGACCGGGCTTTGCAGCGCATTTGCGGCGTCAAAGGTCAATGGCTTTGGAAAAACCAAGGTGGTTGCGCAAAAGAATTACACGCTGGTTCCGGGAGTAACGGAAACCGACGTGATTCTGAACGATTCCACCGGCGACGCACAGGTGTTGGGCTATATGACCGACATCGCCAAGGATGCAGACGTGACCATCCGCTGCACCTACCCGGGTTACTACGATGGCTACAATGCGGACACCGAAACCAGCAGCTGGTCGGTGGGACAGTGGGGGCTGAGCACCCCGTCGAAACAAGCGGAGGCCTATGAAAAAGCCACCGGCGAAAACGTGATTTTTGCCACCAACGGTGACTATTTCAATATGCAAACCGGTCAGCCGGCCGGCCCGCTTTTCCTGCGCGGCGTGAACTGCAATCCGGATCACACGGCACGCGAGCCTTATTTTGCCGTGCTCAAAGACGGCACCTATGCCATTCGCGAAGCCGGTTCCGACACCAGCGACGTGGCGGAGGCCATTGGCGGTTTGTTCATCTGCGTGCGCGACGGCCAGAACGTGGCGCCCGATTATGAGCTTTATCCGGTCAACACGGTCGGCATTCGGGCGGACGGCAGCGTGTTCTTCTTTTTGGCGGACGGCCGCCAGTATCCGAATTCGGTGGGCATGACCCGGCGCGAGCAGGCCGACTTTATGATCGCGCAGGGCGCGGTGATGGCGCTGCACATTGATGGCGGCGGCTCGGCCTCGGTGCTCACCAAGCGTGAGGGCGAAGGCAAGCTCACGCTGCGCAATAGCCCGTCCGACGGCACCGAGCGCTCGGTGCCCTCCACGTTTCTGATCGTGGCCAACGCGCCGCACGACGGGGTGTTTGACCACGCCACCGTGGAGCCGACCGGCGAATTTTATACGCCGGGCACCGCAGTAGCGTTCTCGGCGTCGGGCGTGGATGCGGCCGGCGGCGCGGCAGAGTTGCCGCAAAGCGGGCTGAGCTGGGCGCTGGCAGACGAATCGGCCAACATGGGCGCCATCGATGCGCAAACCGGCGTGTTCACCTCCAACGGCACATTGGGCGAAGCAACGGCGGTGCTTTTCTACAACGGCAAAGCCGTGGGCCAAAGCACGATTACCGTTGCGGAGCCGGACGAGCTGTATTTCGGTTCCGCCTCGGTGTCGCTGGATTTTGGCGAGCGCAGCTCGCTGGGCCTACATTTGCGTGCAAACGATGTGCAGCTCAATTTTGGCGACGGCGGCCTGAAATGGACGGTGGCGTCCAACGATGCGGGCGTGGCCGATCAAGCGATCGGCACCGTGGCGGGCAATGTGTTCACGGCCGGCAGTACGGAAACCACGCTGCACGGCACGGTAACGGCGTCCTACACCCGTACCGACGGCACGGTGCTGTCGGCAAGCGTGAATGTGGAAATCGGCAAAATGCCGGTGGTGGCGTTCGACTTTGAGCCGATCAACGGTGTGCCGCAAACCGGCGCGCATTTCCATTGGGGCAAGAAAAATTATGTGGCCAGCGGCGTCACGCCGGGCTATACCGGCAGCGTGCCGGAGGTTCGGGTGATCACCGGCGGCACGTTCTCCGGCAGCCCCACCTATGCCACGCTGACTGCGCCGTTTTCCTTTACCGGCAACTATGAGTGTGAGGTTCCGGCGGCGGACATCTTCCGGGCCAACGGCTATTCGTATTATCTGTGGCCCAACAATTCCATCACGGCCTATGGCGTGGGCAGCTGCACCACCACCACCGCGGCGGCGGGCGGCCAGGTGCGCTTCGGCGATTATTCGCTCGAAATGAACTACGACTATGCGTCCTACGACGGCAGCTCCAACGCCAACTTCTATTTGCGTTACTGCGGCGAGCCGTATTACATCGAGGGCATTCCGAACCAGCTGGGCGTGTGGGTGTATGCCGATGCGTCGGCGCATGGATATAGCCTCTATGCCGATATTTCGGTGTGGAACGGCAGCGACTATGCGACCAAGAATCTGCCGCTGCAGCACGGAGACGGCAGCGTGGGCTACATCGACTGGGAAGGCTGGATGTATTGCTACGCCGACATGAGCGGCCTCAAAGCCTACTATTCGGCGGAGCATCCCATGGCCATTCTGCCGGGGCGCGGCATGTTCTGGCTCAGCTATCAGCCGGGCCGGGCGAACGTGACGGGTGCGGGGCGCTATGCGGGCACGCTGTATTTTGATAACTACCGCTTTGTGTACGGCACCGACATGGACGACCTCGACAATCCCGAGGTGAGCGCCATTGCGGTGAACGGCACCACGCTGAATGATGACGGCACCACCGTGATCGAGGATTCCACCGTGGAAATTCGGGCGTTTTATGACGATGCGGCGGGCGTGAATGCCTCCGGGGTGGATGCGCCCAAAACCGTTATTCAGGTGGATGGCAGTGCGATCGCCTGCGACAGCGACGTCACATCGGCCACCACGCGCCTGGCGCTCGACAGCGGCCGCCATAGCGTGCAGGTGACGGTGTATGACAAATTCGGAAACTATGGCACCAAAACGAGCTATTTCACCGTGCGCAGCGGCGCATTGGTTACGGCAACGCTTTCCGGCGCGGACACGGTAACGATGGGCAGCAACTATGAGCTGGCCCTGACCACCGCGGGACAGGTGACGGCAGTGGAATTCACCGCACTCCAGCTGAACTCCGATTTCGGGGCGCCCACGGTCACGTTTGCCGACGGCTGGACGGGCGATTATCAGTATGTATCCACCGGCTTCAAAAAGGCGAAGCTCACGCTTTCAGCTCAATGGACCGGCGCCGGCGATGCGCCGGCCGATGCCCGCGTGGCCACGCTCTCGTTCCAGGTGCCGACCACGCTGGATCACGAGATCGACTTTTTCACCTATCAAGTGATGCGCATGGTCTGCACGCGACCCGACGGTACCACCGTCACCTCGGCGCAGCCCTATGTGAAGCTGCACCTGAGTGCCTATTATCAGGTGCAGGCGGCGGTGTCGGTATCCGGCTACGCCACGATGCTCACCGTGACCGATCCCGACGGCAATCCGGCCGTTGGCGTAGAGGTGCTGGTGAACGGCACTTCCATTGGCCAAACGGATGCCAACGGTCAAATTGCGGCAGAAGCGTCCAAAACGCTGGCAGGCGGCAGCACCTTTACGGTCGCGGCCAAAAACGGCACGCGGATTTCGTTCACCACGACCGTGACAGTCATGGCCGACGATGCCGATGCTTCCGGCAAGCCCGTGGGCGTTGCGCTGAGCGCGGGCAAAACCGCCGCGCAGCAGGTGATTTCGTGGCTTTCGTCTGTGGCGGGCACAGGCAGCGGCGCAGCGGTGCAGTTCGGCAAAGCGGTCGATCTGGCGGACGCGCAGACCGTTTCGGGCACGAGCCGCGTGCACGCGTTCCAAACGAGCAAACAGGCCGCGCGCATCAACGTGGTCACGCTCGACGGGCTAGAAGCGGACACGACCTACTATTACCGCGCAGGCGACGGAACCGACGGCCATTGGTCCGATATTGCGAGCTTCCGCACCGCCGGCACGGGCGCGACGTCGTTCTTTGTGATCGGCGACACGCAGATGAACGGCAACGCCGAGACCGATGCAGCCGAAATTGCGCTGCTCCGGCAGGTGGCCGCGCACGCCTCGGGCGCGCAGTTCGGCTTGCAGACGGGCGACTATATCGACAACGGCGGCAACTATGAAATGTGGGCCGAAATGCAGTCCGTTTTTGGCAGCTGTTTTGGCGGGATCAACATGATCCACACGCTGGGCAACCACGAATACTACGGCGACGCCAACGGCGATGCGGCGCTGGCGCTGTTCGGCCGGGAAGGGCAGGATCGCCTTTACTACTCGGTGGAATACGGCAATGTTTATATCGCGGTGGTGAACTATAACGCCGACCTGAGCGAAGCCATGGCGTGGCTGGTTCAGGATGCCAAGGCCAGCTCTGCCACATGGAAGGTGCTCTCCATCCATCAGCCGCCGTATTATACCAATGTGAACGGCGGCAACGAGCGGTTCCAGAGCCTGGTGCCCGCTGCGGTGGATGAGGCGGGCATTCAGCTGGTGTTCTCGGGCCACGACCACGCCTATGCACGCACCCAGCCGATGACCGGCGGCGCGGTGGACGAGAAAAACGGCGCCGTTTATCTGATCTGCGGCGATCTGGGTGAAAAGAGCCGCAACATCAACTATGCGGCCACCGACACGCCGGAATTCCACTTTGCGAAGATTTCGCAGGATTACAGCGCGCTGGTGCTGACGGTGAATGCAACGGAAGCAGAACTCACGGTCACTGCCAAAGACGCCGACGGCACGGTGGTGGATACCTACACCATGAAAAATCCGGACTACTGTGCGGAGCACGAATGGACGGTGTACGACCGCGCCACCGGGTTGGTTTCCTGCGGCCGCTGCGGCCGCACGGCCGACCCGATCGCCGAAGCCTTCAGCGGGCTGGTGCGCGATCGCGAAACCGGCAAGCAAATGATGCTCGTGAGCGGCGTGCCGGTTCA
>CAKUME010000066.1 GCA_934667575.1 uncultured Eubacteriales bacterium
CTATTATAAAAAGTGATACAGGAGGAACGAAACACAATGAACCTCAAACGAATTCTGGCGGCGGCGCTCAGCGCGGCCATGCTGCTTTCGCTCACCGCGTGCAGCGGCGGTGCGGCATCCTCGAACACACCGAGCAAAACCGACCCCGCGTCGGCGCCCTCCACCGCTTCGCAGGCGGAAGCGGGCAAGGTGGTTTACCCCATTCCGGGCAACAAAAAGCTCTCGATCTACGGCGGCTTTAACTATTGCACCAACGCCTATTCGAGCCGCAAGGAGTCCCCGGTGCACCAGTGGCTGGCCGAGGCGACCGGCGTGGAGCTCGAGTGGATCGAAGTGCCGAACGGCGCGGACGCCGCTACCTATTATAATGCCATGCTTGCCGACCCGAGCTCGCTGCCGGATATCATTTGCAACTGGGGCGTGCGCGGCAAATCGGAGCAGTATGTGCGCGACGGCATTCAGGTGGACATCACCGATGAGCTCAAAACGAATGCGCCGGACTATCTGGCCTATCTGGACGCCAATCCCAATGTGAAAAAGGGCCTGACGCTGGATAGCGGCAAAATGCCGTTTGTGGCCGGCATGCTGCGCGAAACCAACTGGCTGCGCACCTATCAGGGCTTGGCCTGCCGCGGCGACCTGCTCCAGGAATGCGGGCTGGAAGTGCCCACCACGGTGGATGAATTTGAAAATTTGATCAAAACCTTTAAGGAAAAATACAATTCCACGCTGAAGACCGAAAACGGCGTGGTCGGCGGACAGGGCGCCATTTCCGGCGCATACGGCGTCGTGAGCGGATTTTATGTGGACAGCGACGGCGACAAAAAGATGCACTTTGGCGGCGTGGAAGACGGCTACCGGGAATTCCTGAAGCGGATGAACAAGTGGTATCAGGAAGGCTGGCTCGATCCGGAATTCACCTCCTACGACACGAACCTCGTCAAGGCCAGCTTCATCGACGGCTCCACGGCGACCATTTCGACCACGGGCGGCCGCATTTCCTCCATTGTGCAGGAAACGGAAAAAACCGGGAAAACGGAAGTGAAGATTCAGGCGATCCCCAACCTCACTCTGGAAAAAGGCGGCAAAAACTACTTTGGCCAGGCCGAAACGGCCACGCGTGAAGACAGCTGCTGGGTGACCACCAACTGCAAGGATGTGGCCACGGCGGTGCAGTTCCTCAACTATGGATTTACCAAGGAGGGCGAGCTGCTCTATAACTTTGGCAAAGAGGGCGTTTCGTTTGAGATGAAGGACGGCACCCCGACCTTTACCGACGCCGTGCGCAACGATGAGCTGGGCATTGATGTGGCGATCACCAAGTACACCATGACCAGACTAGACAGTGTGCCCACCGTGCAGCTCGAAGCGTTCTACCGCAGCTATAACCGTCCGGAAGCCGTTGCGGCGATCGATGTGTGGGAAAAGAGCAAAACCGACGACGGCGCATGGGTCGTGCCCGAGCTCACCCCGACCTCGGAGGAAGCCGACCAAACGAGCACCATCGAAACCGCGATCAATACCTATCTGAACGAAAACACCGTGAAATTTGAAACCGGCGAGCTCGATATCAACGACGACGCCGCTTGGAACAAATTCAAGAGCGATTTGAACAACTACGGCCTCGAAACCGTGCTCAAGGTGAAAAACGATCAGCTCGACCGCTACAACAAGCGCGGAAACTGAGCGGATTTTTCCCCGGAACTGTCGCCCCCGGCATCCGGCCCGCGCCGGAGGCCCGCGGCAATTCCGCGGCGAGCGGAGCGCCTGCGCGCCCCGTTTGCCGGAGAATTGCTGTCCCGCAGCAACCGAATTGGAAATTTCATCATCAAAAAAAGGAAGGTGTCCGCATTGGCCGCTCTTGCTCCCGCACGTTCCCGTGCCCGCCGCAATGGCAAGCTGTTGCTGGGGCAAACCCTGCGCAAGGATTTTGCCCGCAATAAGTACAAATACCTCATTTTTCTTCCGGTGCTTCTCTATCTCATCCTGTTCTGCTACAAACCGATGTACGGCGTGATCCTCGCGTTCAAAAACTACCGCCCGGGGCTGGGCATCACCAAAAGCCCCTGGTACCACAACCCGCTCACCGGGGAGCTCGATCCGTTCTACTGGTTTCGCAAATTTTTTCAGGACCCGTATTGCTTCCGCGTGATCCGCAACACCATTGTGATCAGCTTTTATTCCATCGTGGTGGGGTTCCCCATTCCGATCCTTTTCGCCCTGCTGCTCAACGAGGTGCGCAGCAGCGGCTTTAAGCGCACCGTGCAAACTATCACCTATGTGCCGCATTTTTTGTCCATCGTGATCTTGTGCGGCATGCTCGTGCAGTTTTGCTCGCTCAACGGCATGTTCAACATCATCCGCAGCTGGTTTGGGCTCGACGCGGTGTCCATGCTCAACAGCACCCGCTATTTTCGCGGCATCTATGTGTGGTCGGGGGTGTGGCAGAACTTTGGCTGGGACAGCATCATCTATCTGGCCGCGCTCGCGGGCGTGGATCAGGAGCAGTATGAAGCCGCGCGCATCGACGGCGCCGGCCGGCTGCGCCAGTGCTGGAGCATCACGCTGCCGGGCATTTTGCCCACGATCGTGATGATGTTCATTCTGCGCATGGGCTCGGTGATGGGCGTGGGCTACGAAAAGGTGATGCTGCTCTACAACGAGCGCACCTATGAGGTGGCCGACGTGATCTCCACCTATGTGTACCGCGTGGGCATGGTGCAGTCGCAGTATGCTTACAGTACCGCGATCAACCTGTTTAATTCGCTTGTGAATATCCTCTTTTTGGTGAGCGCGAACAAGCTCAGCAAAAAGGTTTCGGATATCGGGCTGTTCTAAAGGGAGGGCGTGAACCATGAACAAACGAACGCCGGCCGAGTGGGTGTTCACGGTGTGCAACACCGTGCTGATGATCCTGCTCTGCGTGATCACACTTTATCCGTTCTACTACTGCATCGTCGCGTCGGTGAGCGACACGGCGTATCTCAACCTCTACCGCGGCATTCTGCTTACCCCGCAGCACTTCACGATGGCCGGATATGAACGCGCGTTTTCCTATCCCACGCTGTTCACCGGCTTTCGCAACACGCTGATCATTCTTGCGTTGGGCCTGCCCATCAATTTGGTGCTCACGCTTTGCTGCGGCTACGCGCTCGCGGCCAAAAATATGTATTGGAAAAAGCTGATGATCGGCCTGACCATGTTCACCATGTTTTTTGGCGGCGGCATGATCCCCGCCTACCTCAACGTGAAGGATCTGGGGCTGTATAACACGTTCTGGTCGCTGGTGCTGCCGGGCGCGCTGTCGGTGTATAACGCGATCATCGTCAAAACCGCCATCGAAAACGTGCCGGAAAGCCTGTCGGAATCGGCGTATATCGACGGCGCCAACGATATTCTGGTGCTGTTCCGCATCATTCTGCCGCTGATCATGCCCACCATGGCCGTGATGCTGCTTTACTACGGTGTGGGGCACTGGAACAGCTGGTTTGCCGCTTCCATCTACCTCAAGGATAACGCCCGCGCGCCGCTTCAGCTGGTGCTCCGCGCGATTCTCATTCAGAACAGCGACCTGTTCAACGTGGGCAGCCAAACGGGCGACACCGTGGAAAACAGCTACACCCAAACGATCAAATACGGCTGCATTGTGATCTCCACCGTGCCGGTGCTGCTCATTTACCCCTTTGTGCAGAAATATTTTACCAAAGGCGTGATGATCGGCGCGGTCAAAGGTTAACCCTTTTGCTTACAAGAAATTGCTCATAAAACACAGCGCGCCCGGTCGGTTTTGTGCCGACCGGGCGCGCTGCTGCGTGCAAAAATCAGTTTTTCAGGCTTTGCAGCGGGGCCGGAATGCGGCCGCCGCGCGCAATGAACTTGGCCGGGGAGCAGGTGATCACCGGCATCACCGGGCCGCTGCCCAGCAGCCCGCCGAATTCCAGCTCTTCGCCCACCTGCTTGCCGATGGCCGGAATCAGGCGCACCGCCGTGGTTTTGGAGTTCACCATGCCAATGGCGGCTTCGTCGGCGATAATGGCCGAAATGGTTTCGGCGGTGGTGTCGCCCGGCACCACGATCATGTCGAGCCCCACCGAGCACACGGCGGTCATCGCTTCGAGCTTTTCAATGCGCAGCACCCCGCTGCGCGCCGCCGCGATCATGCCTTCGTCTTCGGTCACGGGGATAAATGCGCCCGAAAGCCCGCCCACATGCGACGACGCCATCACGCCGCCCTTTTTCACGGCGTCGTTGAGCATGGCGAGCGCCGCCGTGGTGCCCGGGCCGCCGCAGGTTTCGAGCCCCATCGATTCCAAAATGCGCGCCACCGAATCGCCCACCGCCGGCGTGGGCGCGAGCGACAGATCCACAATGCCGAACGTGGCGTCGAGCCGGTCGGCGGCTTCACACGCGATCAGCTGCCCCACGCGGGTGATTTTGAACGCGGTTTTTTTGATGATGTCCGCAATTTCGGTAATGTTGCAGTCGCCGGCCTTTTGAATGGCCGCGCTCACCACGCCGGGGCCCGAAACGCCCACGTTGATCACGCAGTCGGGCTCGCCCGGGCCGTGGAATGCGCCCGCCATAAAGGGGTTATCCTCCGGCGCGTTGCAGAACACCACCAGCTTGGCCGCGCCAATGCAGTCGCGGTCGGCCGTGATCTCGGCGGTGCGCCGCACAATGCGGCCCATCATCGCCACCGCGTCCATGTTCAGGCCGGTTTTGGTGGTGCCGATGTTCACCGACGAGCAAACGTGATCGGTCACGCTCAGCGCTTCGGGAATGCTCTCGATCAGCGCGCGGTCGCCCGGGCCGAAGCCCTTGTGCACCAGCGCCGAATAGCCGCCGATAAAATTCACGCCCGTGGTGCGCGAAGCGCGCTCCAGCGCCTGAGCGAACTTCACCGGATTGTCGTTGGGGCACGCGGCCGCCACCATGGCGATCGGCGTCACGGCAATGCGCTTGTTCACGATCGGAATGCCGTATTTCTGCTCCAGCTCCTCGCCGGTGCGCACCAGGTTTTGCGCGCGCGTGCAGATCTTGTCGTAAATCTTCGTGCAGGCTTCGTCAATGTTCGGGCTGATGCAGTCCAGCAGCGAGATGCCCATCGTGATGGTGCGCACGTCCAGATGCTCCTGCTGAATCATGGTCAGCGTTTCCATGATGTCCTTGGTGTTAATCATGCTCCTACCTCCCGCGCCGCGCGTTAAATGCGATGCATTGCGTTAAAAATGTCTTCGTGCATCACATGGATCGCCAAATTTTTCTCTTTTCCGAGCTGGGTCATCCGCTCCGAAAACGCCGCCAGCTGGGTGGATTCGTCGGTGAATTCCACTATCATGATCATCACGAACATATCCTGCAAAATGGACTGGGTGACGTCGGTGATATTCATATGCGACTCGGCGCACACGGCGGACACGTTCGCCAAAATGCCCACGCAGTCCTTGCCGATCACAGAAACAACAGCACGCATCAAAAAAGACCTCCTGAAATATAAAATGGGATTTGCGCTTATTATAACACACTTGTGCGCGCAGTGCAAGCGCTGCGCAGAAAAATTGCATTTGCGCTCACTTTGCCGCCACGCCCACCCGGCGGCAAAAGCCCGCCATGCAGCACCGGTCGCAATGCGGACTGCGCGCGGTGCACACCGCGCGGCCATGCAGCACCAGCCGGTGGCAGAACGCGTTCGATTCTTCGGGCGGGAGCAGCGCACGCAGCGCCGTTTCCACCTTGCCGGGGTCTTTGGTGGCGCACAGCCCCAGCCGGTTGCTGATGCGGATGCAGTGGGTGTCGGCCACCACGGCGGGCTGCCCGAACACGTCGCCCAAAATCAGGTTCGCCGTTTTGCGCCCCACGCCGGGCAGCGAGGTGAGCGCCTCCATGGTGTGGGGCACCTGCCCGCCGAATCGGTCGCGCAGCGCGCAGCACATGGCATAAATGTCGTGCGCCTTGGTTTTGTATAGCCCGCAGGAGCGAATGTAGGCTGCAATTTCGTCCTCGCTGCCCGCGCAGAACGCGTCCACATCCGGGAACCGCGCAAACAGCGCCGGCGTGACCAAATTCACCCGCGCGTCGGTACACTGGGCGGAAAGCCGCGTGGCGATCAGCAGCTGGAGCGGACTGCCGCTGCGCAGCGAACAAACGGTGTCGGGATAGGCGTCGCGCAGCGCCTGCACGGCCGCCAAAGCAATTTGCGATTTTGTCATCGGAATCAGCTCCTTTTCGTTTCCGATTTATTATAGCACATCCGCGCGCAAAAGTCGAGTGCCGGCTGCGGGGCGGGGGCATGGTTCAAAGCCCCCAAAAAACAAAAAAACCGGGTTCGCCCCAAGCGGACGAATCCGGTTTGCAGATGTGGCGCGCCGCGTTAATGTTCGGAGCTGCCCGAGCGGCGGATGGGCCCGTTTTCGCGAAAAAGCAGCGAAATGCACCAAATGGCGGCCAGCCCAACGAGCGTGTAAATGATCCGCGCCACCACGGTGGCGGAACCGCCGCAGAGCCATGCGACCAGGTCGAACTTGAAAATGCCGACCAAGCCCCAGTTGACGCCGCCGATAATCACTAAGATCAGCGCAATGGTATCCA
>CAKUME010000067.1 GCA_934667575.1 uncultured Eubacteriales bacterium
CAAACGCTCGCCGAAACGCGCACGCAGCTGGACGAAGCGGAACAGCAGCTCACCGAAAAATCGGCGGAGCTGGCGCTGGCGCAGCAGCAGCTCGCCGACGGCAAAGTGCAGCTCGCCGACGGTGAAACGCAGCTTCAGAGCGGCCGCGCCGAGCTGGAAGCGCAGCGTGCCCGCGTGCAGCAGGAGCTGGCCGATGCGCAGCAAAAAATCACCGACGGCGAAAATCAGCTCGCCGCGGTGCAGAATGCGTCGTGGTATGTGCTCGACCGCCACGCCAACGTGGGCTTTGCGAGCTTTGAGTCCGACTGCCAGCGCATGGATTCGCTCTCCAAGGTGTTCCCACTGATTTTCTTCATGGTTGCCGCGCTGGTCGCGCTCACCACCATGACGCGCATGGTCGAGGAAGAACGCAGCCTTATCGGCACCTATTGCGCGCTCGGTTACAGCAAGAGCAAAATCATGTCCAAATATTTAATTTACGCCGCGGCGGCCACGCTCGGCGGCTGCGCGCTCGGCCTGCTGGCGCTGCAAAAGGCGCTGCCGGTCATCGTGTGGAACAGCTACCGCATTCTGTATAGCGGCCCCAGTGTGATTGCGCCTTATAGCCTCAAGTTTTCGCTGATCGGCACGCTGGCCGCCTGCGCATGCACACTCGGCGCAACGGTGAGCGTTTGCCGGGCGTCGGTGTCGGAATATCCGGCGCTGCTGCTGCTGCCCAAGGCGCCCAAGGCCGGCAAGCGCATCCTGCTCGAACGTATCCCGTTTGTGTGGAAGCATTTGAATTTTATCAACAAGGTAACGGCGCGCAATATTTTCCGCTACAAAAAGCGTTTGATTATGACGGTGGTGGGCATTGCGGGCTGCACCGGCCTGCTGCTCACCGGCTTTGGCATCAAGGACTCGATTTCCACGCTTGTTACCAATCAATACCGCGAAATTTATCGATACGATATTCAGCTCACCACCACCGAGGGGCTGTCGGACGCCACGCGCCAGCTGCTGCGCGATATGCCAGAGCTGGAAGAAACGCTCGGCATGTATAAAACCGCACAGGATATCTCCGGCAGCGGCCGCACCATGTCGGCCTATATTATGGTGCCGGAAAGCACGGATTCGTTTGCCGACTTTATCAATCTGCGCGACCGGCGCACGCATAAGGCCATCGCATTCAACACCGACTCGGTGGTGGTAACCGAAAAGCTCGCAGAGCGGCTGGGGCTTTCCGTGGGCGGCACCGTCACCATCCAAAAGCCGGACTGTTCTCCGGTGGAGCTCACCGTCACCGGCATTACCGAAAACTATATTATGCATTATATTTATATCGCACCGGAGTTATATCGCAGCTCGGTGGGCGAGCCGGGCAATAGCAACCTGCTCGGCGTGATCTGTGCGCCCGATGCCAAGGCGGACGCCGATGCAATCAGCCGCACGCTCACTGCGCAGCCCGACCTCGACACCGCCATTTCGCTCGCCAAATACGGTTCGCAGTTCGACACCATGATCAGCAGCCTCAATTATATTATTCTGGTCATCATCGTGTGCGCCGGGCTGCTTGCATTCGTGGTGCTCTATAACCTCACGAATATCAATATTTCGGAACGCGAGCGCGAAATTGCCACCATTAAGGTGCTCGGCTTCTACAAAATCGAAACCGCCATGTATATCTACCGCGAAACCATTCTGCTCACGCTGCTGGGCTGCCTGTTCGGGCTGGGCTTTGGCGTGGTGTTGCATTCGTTCGTGATCCGCACCGTGGAAGTGGACATGGTGATGTTCGGTCGCGTGATCCAGCCGCTGAGCTATCTTTGGGCCGCGCTGATCACGTTTGCGTTCTCTGCGTTGGTCAATTTGGTGATGTACCGCAAACTCACCGGCGTGTCGATGGTCGAAAGCCTGAAATCGGTGGATTAACCGTGCGCGCGGCGACGCGTTTCCGACGGCGGCTCGCCAATCAGCTGGCGATATTGGCGGGTAAAATAAGAAATGCTGTTGTAGCCGCAGGCTTCCGCACATTCCGACACGGTGCAGTCGCCGCGCAGCAGCATATTCTGCGCGCTCCGGCAGCGCCGCGCGTGAATCATGTCCACCACCGTCTGTCCGGTCACCGCGCGGAACGTGTGGCACAGGTGATATTTGCTGAATCCGATCGCGCTGCCGATCTCGTCGAGCGAAAGCGTTTCACGGTAATGCTCATTCAAAAACAGAATGGTCTTCTTCACCAGCTCGATCGGACGCGAGGCCGCGCGCCCCTCCGCCGGATTCACCGCAATATGCGCCGAGCACAGCTGCGCCAGCAGCATGAGCACCTGCGCCTCGGTGCGCAGCGCGGCAAATGTACCGCCCCGTTCGCTTTCCTGCTGAAGCCGAACGAGGCGGTGCATAATTTCGCTGTCGGCAAACACCGGTTCAAAATAAATGCCGGCAATATCCACCCCGTGCGCCGCGCAGTAGTCGTGCTCCAAAATCAGGCAGTGGTATCGGCACCCCGCCGCGGAATCCACCGTGTGCAGCTGGTTGCTGTTAATCACCATGATCTGCCCTGCGTGCACCGCAAAGCGCGCCGCGTCGCAGGTCACGTCGGCGCTGCCGTCCACAAAGCCCAGCAGCTCAATGCCCTCGTGCCAGTGGCAGTCAAAATTAGCGGGCGAAATGATCTCCGGCGTGGGATTGGGCGTGTGATAAATAAACGGGGGATTGCCGAGCAGCTCATGGTTTTCATAAAACGGCGTGCGCCGTTCATCCGGGAGCCGTGCCATCAAAAAATTCCTCCTTCACAAAAAAAGCGCAATATTGTTCAGATAAGCGGCAATATTTGCGCTTTTATCTTTTCGCAGAATACTATATAATGAAAATACCCAAATGTCAATACTTCAAGCAAAGGAGATTTATCATTATGCTTCCGTTTTCTATTGGTGTTCTGCTCGACGGCTTCCGCCTTCCAGTGGATGAGGCGCTCGACAAAGCCGTTGAAGTGGGCGCGACCGGCATTCAGGTGTATGCCACCAATGGTAGCTTGGCACCGGAAAATCTGGTGGGCGAAAAGCGTGCGGAGTTCCGCCGCAAGGTGGCCGATCACGGGCTGACCATTTCCGCACTTTGCGGCGACATTGGCCGGTTCGACGATCCGGCGATCATTCCGGGCCGCATCGAGCGCTCCAAGCGCATCATGGACTTGGCTCAGGATCTGGGTGTGAATGTCGTGACCACCCACATCGGCGTGGTGCCTGCGTCGCCGGCACATGAGCGCTACAAGATCATGCAGGAGGCCTGCTTTGAGCTGAGCCGCTACGCCGACAGCCTGAACGCGCACTTCGCAATTGAAACCGGTCCCGAACCGGCCAATGTGCTGCGCCGCTTCCTCGACGATCTGCATTCCACCGGTGTGGCCGTGAACCTCGACCCCGCCAATTTGGTGATGGTGACCGGTGACGACCCGGTGCAGGCCGTGGAAACGCTCAAGGATTATATTGTTCACACCCACGCGAAGGACGGAATCAAGCTGCATGAGAACGATCCAGAGGTGGTGTATGGCCTGGTGACGAACGATGTGCCCACGGGCAGAGGCTTCAAGGAAGTGCCGCTTGGTGAGGGCAGCGTGGACTGGCCCAACTATCTGCGCGCACTCGATCGCATTGGCTATCGCGGTTTTCTGACCATTGAGCGCGAGGTAGGCGAAAACCCGGCGCACGACATTGAGCTCGCGGTGCAATTCCTCAAAAAGCATCTGGCGGCCGACTAAGGAGAGACGAAACGATGGATATTTCAGTAAGTAGTTACAGCTTTCATAAGATGGGCATTTCGCAGATGGAATGCATTCACCGTGCGCATGAAATTGGTCTGCACGCGATCGAATTCACCGACCTGGTGCCGGAAGACGGCCTGACGCAGTTGGAATACGCCGACCGTCTGCGCGCGGAGGCGGAGCGCCTCGGTATGACAATCAATGCCTACACGGTAAGCGCCGATCTGCTTGGCGGCAGCAACGGCGACCTCGATGCCGAGGTGGAAGCCATTAAAGCCAAGGTAGACATCGCGGAGCGCCTGGGCGTTCAAGTGATGCGCCATGACGCCGCCTTTGTATTTCCGGACAAGCGCGGCTACCGTGGGTTCGACCAGATTCTGCCCCGGCTCGCAGAGGGCTGCCGCCGCATTACGGAGTATGCCGCCACCAAGGGCATCCGCACCTGCGTTGAAAACCACGGCACGCTCTGCCAGGATTCCGATCGTGTGGAAAAGCTCGTGAACACCGTGGCGCATCCGAACTTCGGTCTGCTCACCGACATGGGCAACTTCCTCTGCGTGGATGAAGACCCGGTGCACGCGTATAGCCGTGTAGCGCCCTATGCGGTGCACGCCCATGCCAAGGATTTTTACATTCGCAGCGGCAACCGCCTGAATCCCGGCGAGGGCTTCTTCCGCACCCGCGGCCAAAACTTCCTGCGCGGTGCGATCATCGGGCAGGGCGATGTGGATGTGCTCCAGTGCATCCGTATCCTCAAGTCCGTTGGCTACAACGGCTGGCTGTCGATTGAATTTGAAGGCAGCGAAGATCCGATGTACGGCATTCGCGTGGGCTTCGACAACCTCAAGCGCATGTTGGCGCTGCTCGAGGAAGGCAACGTATAAATTTGCTCCGGCGCGCCCATCCTAATGTGGTATCCGCATTGTTTGGGAGGCGCGCACAATGGCAGCAACACAATTGCAAAAGCGCGCCGCGGTGGTCTTTTTCACTGCGGCGCTTTTCTTTGGCGGCATGATGGTTCGGCTCTATGGGCTGAGCACCGGCAGCAACCTTGCGCAAACGGCGCAGTCCCAGAGCCGTTGCGTGTTCTCGGCGGCACACACGCGCGGCACGATCTACGACTGCCGCCTGCGCCCGATTACCAACGCGCAAACGCAATCGGTCACGGTTGCGGCGGGCACCCCGGCGGCCGTCACCGCGTTGCGCGCGCAGCTGCCAAAAGCGGAAGCGGAGCCTGTGCTCACACAGCTTCGGGCGGGCCGGCTGGTGCAAATTCCCGGCGTGGCGCTGCGCACCGACGGCACCGTTGTGTTCACTGCAACCGAGCGCTACGCCCAAAGCTGTGCGCCGCACCTGATCGGCTATGTGGACGAAAGCGGCGCGGGCGTTTGCGGTATCGAACAATCCTACGATACGGTACTGCGCGCATGCAGCGGCAGCGTGAAGGTGGAATATACTGCAGATGCGTGGGGGAGGGCACTCGCCGGTGTGCCCATGCGTGTCACCGATACCACGGCGCGCAGCCGCGGCGGCGTGGTGCTCACGCTGGATCGCGACATTCAGCAAATGGCGGAGCAAATTGCCGCCGATGCACTGCCCGCGGGCGCAATCGTGATTTTGGATGTGAAAACGAGCAAGATCCGCGCGATGGTCAGCACGCCAACCTACGATCCCGCGCATGTGTCGGATGCGCTCACGCGTGCCGATGCCCCGCTGCTCAACCGCGCGCTTTCCGCCTACAACGTGGGCTCCGTGTTCAAGCTGGTGTCCGCATCGTGCGCGGCCGAGCGCAATGCGGTGGATATGACGTTTTGCTGTACCGGCAGCGTAAACTACGGCGGCCGCGCCTTTCGCTGCATCAACGGCACCGCCCACGGCGAGCTGAACCTGAGCGGCGCAACGGCCGTGTCGTGCAACGGGTATTTCATCCGGCTGGCCGATCGGCTCGGCGCGCCGGGGCTGCTGGCAATGGCACGCAAATTCGGGTTTGGGCAGCGCATCGCGCTCACCGGCGAGCTAGCGTCGGAGGCGGGTCAGCTCCCCAATTTGCAGGACCTCAGCGCCCCGGCGGCGCTTGCCAATTTTTCGTTTGGTCAGGGGGAGCTGCTTGCCACGCCGCTGCAGGTGGCGAGCATGGTGCAAACCATTGCGAACGACGGCGTGCGCGTGGTGCCGCGGCTGGCGGAATACACCATCGACGAAAATGGCACCCCGGCCGATCCGCTCAGCGCCACGCGTGAAACCGTGATTTCTCCCCGCGCCGCCGCGCTGGTGCGTAGCTATATGATCGAAGCGGTGCAAACCGGCACGGCCTATGCGGCTTGCCCCCAAACCGGCGGCGCGGGCGCCAAAACCGCCACCGCCGAAACCGGCAGCACCACTGCAGCCGGCGAGGCGGTCATTCAGGCATGGTGCGCAGGCTTTTATCCGGCGGAATCGCCGCAGTATGCCATCACGGTGTTCGCCGAAAACGGACGCAGCGGCAGCGCCGCCTGCGCACCGCTGGTCGCGCGGCTCGCAGACGGGCTCCGGGCGCTCGATCGGGTGAAAATGGAGAATGAAAACACATAATTTGTCGGTTTTGCCCGTTGACATTTTCGCCGGATTCGAGTATAATAAAACCATATTCAAAAGCATGGATGGGGAAGCTGCAATTTGCGCCGGTGCAGAGAGGGAATCACTGCTGAAAGATTCCTGCGGCGGCAGTTGTGTGCGCCGCCCCGGAGCTCCTTTGCGACAAGCGAAGGCGTGGTTTTCGCGTGAAGAAAGCAAAAAGCGGCAG
>CAKUME010000068.1 GCA_934667575.1 uncultured Eubacteriales bacterium
CCTGAAGAATCTCGTTTGCGAGCTTGCACGCATCGCACGGGCAGCCTTCGCACACGCCTTCTTCGAGCGCCTTCACCAGCGCTTCGGTGGCAGCGGTGTTCTTGCGGCCGTCGTCGTAGGTTTCGAGCCAGGTCTGCGCAGCCGCCTTAATGTCGGCGTCGCAGTAGTCAATCGCGATCAGCGCTTTCACCTTGTCCTGCAAGCGGGTGCGAATCGCTTTTTGGCCGAGATAGATGCCGAAGCCATGCTCCGCATTATCTTCAAACAGCGAGTTCGCCCACGCCGGGCCGTGGCCGTTCTTGTCCACGGTGTAGGGCGAGGTAGCCGCCGGGCCGCCCCAAATGGACGAGCAGCCGGTCGCATTGGAGATATACATCCGATCGCCGAACAGCTGCGTGACCAAGCGCGCATAAGAGGTTTCGGCGCAGCCTGCGCACGAACCGGAGAACTCAAGCAGCGGCTTGCGGAACTGGCTGGAAATCACGGTGTCGCCCACGGTTTCCGGCTTCACGCTCACGTTGTCCACGCAATAGTTGAACACGGCCTGCTGATCCTCTTCGCCCTCGAGCGGAACCATCTTGAGCGATTTGGTCGGGCACACGCCCACGCACACACCGCAGCCCATGCAGTCGAGCGGCGAAATCGCGAGGGTGTAGGTGTAGTTGGTTTTCACAACCGGCTTCGGCGCTTTCTTCATGTTCGCCGGGGCCGCCGCCAGTTCTTCCGCGTTCAGCGCGAACGGACGAATGGTCGCGTGCGGACATACAAACGAGCACTTGTTGCACTTGGCGCAGGTTTCGGCATTCCAGGTGGGCACCATCACCGCCACGCCGCGCTTCTCATAAGCCGACGCACCCAGCTGATAGGTGCCGTCCACATGATCCATAAACGCAGACACCGGCAGCGAATCGCCGTTCATCTTGTCGATCGGCTTGAGCAGCGTATCGACCATCTTCACCACTTCGGGGCGGCCGTGCTCTTCGGAAACCACCGGCGCATCCTGCGCATCGGCCCACGATGCCGGCACGTCCACCTTCACGAACGCCGTGGCGCCCGCGTCGATGGCCTTGTGGTTCATGTCCACCACGTCCTGGCCCTTCTTGAGGTAGGACTTGGTGGCGGCTTCCTTCATGTAGCGGATCGCATCCTCTTCCGGCATCACCTTGGCCAGCGTGAAGAACGCCGACTGCAAAATCGTGTTGGTGCGTTTGCCCATGCCGATTTCAATGGCCTTGTCGATCGCGTTGATGGTGTAGAGCTGAATGTTGTTCTTGGCGATGTAGCGCTTTGCTTCGGCCGGCATATGTTTGTCGAGCTCTTCCGGCGTCCACTGGCAGTTGATCATGAAGATACCGCCCGGCTTCACATCGTTCACCATCTTGTAGCCCTTGATTACATAGGACGGGTTGTGGCATGCCACAAAGTCCGCTTTGTTGATGTAATAGGGGCTCTTGATCGGCTTGTCGCCAAAGCGCAGGTGCGAAATGGTCACGCCGCCGGTCTTTTTGGAGTCGTACTGGAAGTACGCCTGCACATATTTATCGGTATGGTCGCCGATGATCTTGATGGAGTTCTTGTTCGCGCCAACGGTACCGTCGCCGCCCAGACCCCAGAACTTGCATTCAATGGTGCCTTCGGCCGCGGTGTTGGGCGCGGGCTTTTCTTCGAGCGACAGCTCGGTCACATCATCCACAATGCCCAGCGTGAACTGCTTCTTCGGCTCGTCCTTCGCCAGCTCGTCATACACGGCGAACACACTGGACGGCGGCGTATCCTTGGAACCCAAGCCATAGCGGCCGCCGATCACGCTCGCGGTGCGGCCCTGAGTGGCCAGCGCGGTGACCACATCCATATAGAGCGGCTCGCCGATGGCGCCCGGCTCCTTGGTGCGGTCGAGCACGGCAATCTTCTTCGCCGTGGCCGGAATGGCCGCGCAGAGCTTGTCCGCGCGGAACGGACGATACAGGCGCACTTTGACCAAGCCGACCTTTTCACCTTTCGCGGTGAGGTAATCGATCACTTCTTCGGCCACGTCGCAGATGGAGCCCATCGCGATGATCACGCGGTCGGCATCCGGCGCGCCGTAGTAGTTGAACAGCTGATAGTTCGTGCCCAGCTTCTCGTTCACCTTGCCCATGTATTCTTCCACGATGCCCGGCACCGCGTCATAATACTTGTTGCAGGCTTCGCGGTTCTGGAAGAAGATATCGCCGTTTTCGTGCGAGCCGCGCATCACCGGGCGCTCCGGGTTCAGCGCGCGCTTGCGGAACGCTTCCACCGCGTCCATGTCCACCATATCGGCCAGATCTTTGTAATCCCAGATCGCGATCTTCTGAATCTCGTGCGAGGTGCGGAAGCCGTCGAAGAAGTTGATGAACGGCACGCGGCCCTTGATCGCCGCCAAATGCGCCACCGGCGCAAGGTCCATCACTTCCTGCGGGTTGGTTTCGGCCAGCATCGCAAAGCCGGTCTGACGGCAGGCATACACATCGGAATGATCGCCGAAGATGTTCAGCGCATGCGACGCCACGCAGCGTGCCGACACATGGAACACCGCCGGGAGCAGTTCGCCCGCAATCTTATACATATTCGGGATCATCAGCAGCAGACCCTGCGACGCCGTGTAGGTGGTGGTGAGCGCGCCTGCCGCCAGCGAGCCGTGAACCGTGCCGGACGCACCGGCCTCCGACTGCATTTCGATCACCTTAACGGTCGAACCGAAAATGTTCTTGAGGCCCTGCGCAGACCACTGATCCACATAGTCCGCCATGGGGCTGGACGGCGTAATCGGGTAAATGCCGGCCACTTCCGTAAATGCATACGAAACGTGTGCCGCGGCATTGTTGCCGTCCATGGTTTTCATTTTTCTTTTGACCATGAGAGAAGTCCTCCTTCAGGGAAATTTTGAAAAAAGGATTGCGACGTGTAAACTCTGTTACACACCCATACTATTGTAGCATTTTTCGGTCGGACTGTAAAGCAAATTTTTCGGAAATCCACGAAAAAAACGTAAAAAAAATATGACCAAATTTCACGGAATTTTCTTCCGTCTGCATCGGACCGCGTTTTTTGCTTGACAAGCGGGCGGTTTTATTTTAATATAGTAATATCATTGGTTTTCTGCGTGTGCGCCCAAAACCGCGCATGCCAAATTCGGAAAACCGCGAAGGAGATGGATTATGTCATCCGCGAACGAAGGCATACCGTTGCCGCAGCTCCTCAGCGGAGCGGCCGGTACGGCCTTGGATTTCCCGTTTTCTGCAAGTGTGGGCGCAGCGGCGGTCGGCGCACTGCTGCTGATTTTGCCCGCGGCGCTCTGTTCGGTCGGCTGCGCGGCGGTGCTTGCGCTCAACGACGCGCAGCGCCGTGCGGCGCCCGATTCGGCCGCGCTGCAAAAGCTTGCCGCGCATCCGCGCCGGCTCAAAACGCTGGCCGCCGCAGCCACGGGATTGTGCACGGCGCTGAGCACGGCGCTGTGCGCGTGGTTCATTTGCCCGTCGGCAGCCGCCGCACTGGGGGCGTCGGGCGTGGCCCGCGCAGTGGGCACGCTGGGGCCGCTGCTGATCGATGCGTTTTTGATGCTGCTGCTCGGCGCCGTGCTGCCTGCGCGCATGGGCGCGGCGCGTGCCGAAGAGCTGGCGCCCAAATACGCCGGCGCGCTGCGCGTGATGGATGTGCTGCTGCGGCCGGCCACGGCGGCGGCCGACGCGATCGCCCGCGGCTGGATGAAGCTGCGCGGCGTGGATCCGAGCGCAGCCGACGATGCCGTAACGGAGGAGGACATCCTCTCGATGGTGGACGCGGGCGAAGAAACCGGTTCCATTGAAGAAAACACGAAGGATATGATTTCCAATATCTTCGATTTCAGCGATACGACCGTGTCGGAGCAGATGACCCATCGCACCGAGCTCACCGCCGTGCGCGACACCGACACCGTGGCCGATGTGGTGCGCGTGGCGATGCGCGACGGCCATTCGCGCATTCCGGTGTATCACGAGGATGCCGACAATATTCTCGGCGTGATCTATGTGAAGGATCTGCTGCGGTTTGTGGGGCAGCCGGCGCCCAACATTCCGCTCACGCAGCTCATGCACAAGGCATATTATGTGCCGGAAGTCAAAAAGTGCAGCGAGCTGTTCACCGAGATGACCGAGAAAAAGATCCAGCTGGCGATCGTGTGCGACGAATACGGCGGCACCTCCGGTGTGATCACCATGGAGGACTTGATCGAATCCATTGTGGGCAACATTCAGGATGAATACGACGACGAGCAGGAGGAAATTTCGCGCGTGGGCGACGATGCATTCACCGTGGACGGCGCCACTGCGCTCGACGAGGTGTCGGAGCTGATCGACACCGAACTGCCCGAGGGCGATTACGACACCGTGGCGGGTTTTATGGTGGATCAGCTGGGCTACATTCCGCAGGAAAACCAGCATCCGGTGGTCAAATACGGCGGGTTCACGTTCACCGTGCAAACGGTGGAGGATCGGCGCATTTCGCGCATCTTAATTGAAAAAGACGCGCCCGCCGCCAACGCCGAACAAAATGACGCCGCGCCCAACGAGGCCGACAAAAAGCACAGCGACTCGCGCACGGCGTAAAAATTCATGCGAAGGGCTTGACTTTTGGCCTGCAAACGGGTAAAATAAACAATAGAGTGACCCCAATTTTGAACAATAAAAAGGAGATTGCCCACATGGACGATTTTTCTGCGGATTTACTGACCCTGACCGGCGAAGACGGTACCGAAATGGAATTCCAGATTCTGGATGAAATTGACGTGGACGGCGAGCATTATCTTGCGCTGCTGCCGGTGGAAGAAGCCGATGACGAAGAAGAAAACGGCTCTTACTATATTTTGAAGCAAGAGGATGACGAAAACGGCGAGTCGATGCTGGCCGAGATCGAAGACGAGGCCCTGCTCGACCGGCTGGCCGCGATTTTTGAGCAGCATTTTGACGAGCTGTATTACGATGACGACGAATCCGCCGATGAGGGCGATTCCGAATCCGATCCGGAATAATTCCGGGCGAACAGGCATACAATAGTGCTGGCGCTCCCGGCGCGGCGTTTCACAGGCGCCTGCCGGTGCGCGGCGAGGAGATCCTGCGCGGTTCGCGGACTGCGTTTTTATAACCCTACATTTGAAAAAACGGGAGCTTAGCTCCGGCGGCGGATTGCAGACCTCCCGGCGCATCCGAATGCGCGGTGCGTTGGACGAAGGGAGCGTGAACCCGTTGGGCGGGCACCCACCTGCTGTGAAGTAGCAGGTTATCAATGCGCGATACGGCCGGGTGGGATTTCCTTTTTTGCATGAATATTCGCATGGCCGCTGCACCTGAACAGGTGCGGCGGCTTTTTTGCGCCCGTTTTTGCCGAAAATTTGATTTTGGGCAAGATGGGGCTTTTCTTTCAAACAAAACTGTGGTAAAATAGAAAAAACAAAATTTCGATTGTTTTCGCCAAAATTAAGTCAATTGCAAGGGGTGCGGGCGAGCGCCCATCCACAAGCAGAAAATGGAAAGGGAAGGGAAATCACATGAATATTGCGGTTGCACAATCCGGAGGTCCTACCTGCGTGATCAACGCGTCGCTGCTCGGCGTGGCGCGCGAGGCGATGCGCAGCGGGCGGGTGGAGCGTGTTTATGGCGCATGGAACGGCATTGAGGGGGTGCTCGAAGATCGGCTGCTCGACCTCACGGCACTGCTTGCCGACGCGCACAGCTGCGCGCTGCTGCGCCAAACCCCGGGCGCGGCGCTCGGCTCCTGCCGCCGCAAGCTGCCGGATCCCGCGCAGGACGACACGGTTTATCGCCGCATTGAGGAACGGTTTGCGCAATATGGCATCGAGGCGTTCTTTTATATTGGCGGCAACGACTCCATGGACACTACCGCCAAGCTGTCGGCGTGGTTTGCTGCGCAGCATAGCCCGGTGCGCGTGATCGGCGTGCCCAAAACGATCGACAACGACTTGATGTTTACCGATCACACGCCCGGCTTTGGCTCCGCGGCACGCTATCTTGCCGTGACCATGCAGGAGATTATTCGCGACAGCACCGTTTATAATCTGCCGTCGGTCACCATTGTGGAGATCATGGGCCGCAACGCGGGGTGGCTCACCGCATCGTGCTGCGTGCTGCGTGAAAACGGCGAACAGGCCCCGCAGCTGATCTATCTGCCCGAGGGCAAGTTCGGCATCCGCAAATTCATCGACGATGTGCGCGCGGCGCAGCGGCAGCACAAAGCGGTGATCGCGGCGGTGTCGGAAGGCGTAGACCTGTCCGGCAGCGACCCGGGAGTGGAATATCAGTCCGGTGCAACCGACGTGTTCGGCCACAAATACCTTTCCGGCGTGGGCAAGCTGCTCGAGCGCGCCACCAAGCAGGAGCTGGGCTGCAAGGTGCGGTCGATTGAGCTGAACGTGATGCAGCGCTGCTCGTCGCACATCGCGTCCGAAACCGATCTGTGCGAAGCCGAGCAAATCGGCGCAGCAGC
>CAKUME010000069.1 GCA_934667575.1 uncultured Eubacteriales bacterium
GCTGCACGCTGTTCACGGTGGGGTTCTTGTTGGAGTTTTCCTGCTTCACGTCCTCGTTGTTGCGCTCGATCAGTGACAAAATGCGCTCGTCGGTCGTGTTCGACTGGCGCTTCAGGTTCTGCACATAGCGGTAGGTGATGTATTGCCGCGCCACCTCAAACGCGCCCTGCGCCATAATTTGGTCTTCGACCATGTCCTGAATTTCTTCCACGTTCACCGAGTGGCTCTGGCGGCTGCACTGCTGCTCCACGTTGGCGGCAATTTGCCGGATCTGCGCCTGCGAAAGCTGCTGGTGCGCCGGAACAACCCGGTTCGCTTTGCCCACCGCCACGATGATTTTCGTGATGTCGAACGCGGCCTCGGTGCCGCTGCGCTTGATGATCTTCATTCCCAAAAACGCTCCTTTGTTCCTTTATCTCTATATCCATCCCGGCGCGGAAGGCACTGGGATCGTGAGGCAAACAGGCAGTAAAAAACCACCATGCCCAAGGTGCATGGTGCGCATGAATTTTGCGAGCATAATAATCATACCACACCATCGCGATTTCGTCAAGGGGGTTTACCACATGATTTAGAATTTTGTTTTCTTGTCAACCACAATATATTGTGTCAACAAAGACCGTCACCGGGTTTTTGCCCCGCGGCCGGAACCCCGCGTGCGGCGCGGGAACGGCGCTGTGCGGGCAGCACGGGCACGGCGCGCCCCGCTACATCTTGTGTTCCGCAAAAACCGAATTCGTAATATCCGATGGATTTTTCGTAAGATATTTGGAGCGCGGCGGCGGCGCGTGTGCTATACTGATGGTATCTGCATCCGCCGCCCCAAAAATCCGCGCGCCCCCCAAACCGGATGCACGAAAGGAAGGATTGCACATGACTCACATCGAAAAATATCTGGACGCCGGGCGTCCGGCATTGGAAGAAGCACAGCGCCGCGTGCGGCAAACGCGCACGGGGCGGTTCCCGGTCACCGTGACGCGCGGCGGGCAGCCGCTGCCCAACGCGCAGCTCACCTATCGCCTGCTGCGCCACGACTTTGACTTTGGCTGCAACCTGTTCATGCTCGACCAATACGACACGCCGGACGAAAACGCGCAGTATCTGGCGCTGTGGAAGCAGCTGTTCCACACGGCCGTGGTGCCGCTGTATTGGGAGGGCACCGAGCCCGAGCAGGGCCGCCTGCGCTACGACCGCGACGCGCCCAACGATGTGTTTCGCCGTCCGCCTGCGGGCCGCGTGGTGGAATATTGCCGCGAGAACGGGCTGGAGATGAAAGGCCATCCGCTTTTCTGGCACGAATTTATCCCCCAGTGGCTGCCCGAAGGCTGGAACGCGCTGCTGCCGCTGATCGACAAGCGCTTTCGGGAAATTTCGACCCGCTTTGCCGGTGAAATTCCGGTGTTCGACTGCGTGAACGAGCCCTCGCGCATTTGGGACATCGCCCACGAGCACCCGAACGGCGGGTGGAAGTATGTGACGCCGCCGCAGGGGTATATCGAGCAGATGTTTGCGCTGGCGGAGCGCTATTTCCCGCACAACGAGCTCATCCTGAACGAAACGGTGGGCGCGTCGTTCACCGACTACCGCGGCGACTACGGCGGCTACATGCAGCTGCTCGACCGGCTGCTGGCGCGCGGTGTGCGCATCAATCGCATCGGGCTGCAATGCCACACCAGCGATTCCCCGGCATATCAGAACGTGTTCCATGCGCAGCGCCTCACGGACGTGCTCGCGGGCTACGGGCGGTTCGGCCGTCCGCTCGTGCTGTCCGAGATCAGCATTCCGAGCGACGTGAGCGAGGAACTGCAGGCGCGTGCCGCCGAGCAGCTCTACACCGTTTGCTTTGCCGACCCGCACATGTCCGGCATCTTTTGGTGGAATTTGGACGATAACGGTGTGTTGAGCGAAAAACGGCGCAACATGCCCGAAGAAAACCTGCCGAGCAGCGGGCTGGTGCGCAACTTCCGCCCCAAGCAGGCCTATCGCACGCTCGACCGGCTCATCCATCACGACTGGCACACCGAGGGCACGGTGCAGGCGGCGCAGGGGCACGCGGAACTGGACGGCTTTTTTGGCCGCTACGAGATCACCGTGTGCGCCAACGGGGTGCACGAAACGCGCACCGTGGAGCTGAAACGCGCCCAAAACGGCCGTCCGCTCACGCTCGCGCTGGACTAACGCGCTTTTTTGCCCCGCTTCGGCTTCCGTTGGAACGGAAGCCGTTTTTTTTGCGGCGGGGCACAATGGGGCGGATGAACGCGGCGATTTCTGCAAACAATAACGCCAGAATGCACGCGAGGAGGGGCGCACAATGGCGGCGTTGATGGAGCTGCGGAACGTTTACAAAATTTATCGCACGGGCGCACAGGAGGTGCATGCGCTCGACGGGGTGTCGCTCTCGTTTGCGGAGGGCGAATTTGCCGCGATCGTGGGGCGCTCCGGCTCGGGCAAGTCCACGCTGATGAACTGCTTGGGCTGCCTGGATCGCCCAAGCGCGGGCAGCTACTGCTTTCGCGGCGACGATGTGGCGCAGCTGAGCGAACGCCGCCGCGCCCGCCTGCGCAACCGCGCGATCGGCTTTGTGTTCCAGAGCTTTAATCTGCTGCCGGAGCTTTCGGCGCTCGAAAACGTGGCGCTGCCGCTGGTTTATCGCGGGGTGGCCGCCCCCGAGCGCGAAGATCGCGCGCGCCGGGCACTGGCGCAGGTGGGGCTGAGCGCGCGGGCGCTGCACCGTCCGCACGAACTTTCGGGCGGGCAGCAGCAGCGGGTGGCCATTGCGCGCGTGCTCGCCGCCGACCCCAACGTGCTGCTCGCCGACGAACCCACCGGCAATCTCGATTCCGCGGCCGGGGCCGAGATCGTGCGGCTGCTGCACGCGCTGCACGACGCCGGGCGCACGATCATTCTCATCACCCACGACCCGCGCGTGGCCGCCGCCGCGCCCCGCTGCATCGAGCTGCGCGACGGGCGGGTGATCGCGGATTCCGGCGCGCCGTGAACGAGCGAACCCCGGTGCATCGTGTCGTGCGGCGTCCGGTATATTTGGGAATATTTTACGCACTGAGTGCAGAAAAAGGTCATATTTGTGCAAAGTATTAGTTTGATTCGCGAATTTTCTGTATTTTTGATGAATCTTTTCCGTTGACAAATTCGCCGATTTCTGCTATACTTAAAACGTAAAAACGCAATTTTGATGCACGAACGAAAGGATGATTCACGATGGCATCTCCGATTTCTTTGCACAATATCAATGTGCCGGAATTTTTGAAGGTTCTGGATCAGTGCAAGGGCGACGTGTTCCTGGTGACCGAAGAGGGCGACCGCCTGAACCTGCGCAGCAAGCTGTGCCAGCTGGTGGGCCTCACCAAACTGATCGAGGGCGGCTCCATTGCCGAAGCGTCGATCGTTTGCGACAATCCGGAAGATGAAACCCGCCTGTTCCGCTTCAATTTGTACGGCGAAGTGGAGCCCGAAAAGGAGTAATTGGCGCTGCCAACGCGGCGTTTTGGCCGAATCGCTTCGGCATGAACGGGTTTTTCTTGCCCCAAAAACGACAAAGGGAGTTCCCCCGCCTGCGCGGAAGGAGCTCCTTTTTTGTTTGCATTGCACCGGTGGTTGGGGCGCATTGCGCGGTGTGTGGCCGTGGGGGAGAATTCCCGCACCCGTCCCGGCGCTTCGGCCGCAGTGCACCGCCCCTGCGCCGGTGCTTCAGCCGAAAACGCTCCGCGTCAACCGCGGCAGATCATCCATCCGAACGGTGCAAGGGTGGCGCCGCAGCAGGCGTTTTGCAGCAGCACATCGCCCGCGGGCGGCACCGTTGCGTCGGTTTTGCCCAAATTCACCGTGACGCGCAGCCGGTCGCTGCCCGATGCGCGCACAAAGGTGAGCAGCGCGTCGGTGTTGCCGTCGGCCGGAAAATCGCAACCTGCGTCGCTATGGAGCGCCGCATGGGATTTTTTGAGCGCACTGAGTGCCTGCACCAGCGCAAACCGCTGCTTGCCGCGCGCCGTTTGCAGCATGGACCAGTCCACGCAGTTGCCGGGGTGGAAAAATCGATTCGTGAACATGTTGCAGTTGTGCGCGTCGGCAAACTCCTGCCCGTTATAAAGGAACGGCACGCCGGGGAGCAAAAAGTTCAGCATCATCACCGCGTCGGTGGCGGCGGGCAAAACCGCCTGCTTTTCCAAGCGCGCGTCGCCGTCGTCGCTCGCGTAGTCGTGGCTGTCCGAAAAGCGCGTGATGCGCCCGGCCATACCCTGCACATCGTTTTGAAGCTGCGCGCGAATTTCGGCCGCCGTCTTTTCGCCTTTCACGATCGGGCGCGCCATCCAGCTCCAGTCCCAGCCGTAGTTCGTGTCAAACGCGTCCAAATAATTGTCCGGCCGCCCCTCGTCGAGCATCATCACGTTCGGATGGATGGCGCGCACGCGGCGCACCCCCTCCTGCCAAAAGTCAAGCGGAATCTGATCGCCCACGTCGCAGCGGAACCCGTCCACATGCAAATCTTTTACAAAATAAACCATATTCCCCCACAAATATTCCCGCAGCGCCGCCGACGCATAGTTCAGCTTGGGGAAGTGCCACGCAGCGTTTTTGGGGCGGCCGCCCGCGTCCCACTCGCAAAAGTCGCGGTGCGCATAGAGCATGGGCGCCTTGGGGCCGCAGTGCAGATACACCAAATCCATCATCACCTTGAGCCCCAGCTCGTGGGCACGCGCAATGAACGTGTGCAGGTCGGCATCGGTGCCGTATTCCGGGTCCACGTGGAAGTAATCCTTCATGCGATAGGCATTTTTGGGGTTGCCGTAGCCGAACGCTTTTTGGCGGTCGCTCCAATTTTCGGGATTGGTATCTTCATCCATTTCCACCACCGGAGCCAGATAAGCCACCGTGGCGCCCGATGCCGCCACATGGTCGAGCAGCGCGGTGGCGCGGGCGAGCGTGCCCTCCGGTGAAAAGGTGCGGACATAAATCTGATACACAATTTCGTTTTGCATGTGATGCGTTTTTTCCATGATGCGCATTCCTTTCGTTCGCGCAAAATTTCGGCGTTTTGCTCCGCTGCGCGATTTCAACCCGATTATAGCACATTCGGCAGCCCGGCGGAACCAACAAAAAGCGCCGCAGGGTGGATTTTTTGACCCTGTTTGCTTGACAAGATTCCCCCGACGCGGTATACTGAACCCATCGAAGCACAAAGGGGGCAGAACGGTGTTTTTTTGCCAATCGGACTATATGATTCGGGTCACGGGCGTGTATCGCATTGCACGCCCGGCGTGGGGGAACCGCACGCCGCCGCGCGACGTGAGCGTGCTGAGCTACCGGCTGCGCGGCTCGGCGTGCTTTGAGCAGGACCGCGCGGTGCTGCGGGTCACGCCGGAAAACCTCCTGTTCATTCCGCCCATGATCGCCTACCGCCAGCAGTCGCCGGGCGAGGAACTGATCGCGGTGCATCTGGACATTCCGGACATTCGCGAGCGCCGCATGGAGGTGTGCGCGCTCGCCGACCCCAGCGACACGGCGCAGACCCTGTGCGCGATGCAGCGCGACTGGGAAAACGGGCAATACTACGCCTGCTGCGCGCGGCTTTATGGGCTGCTCGACCGGCTTTGCGTGGCCGGAGACACCGACTGCCGCGGCGGCAAAACGTCGCTGCTGGGCCCCGCCGTGGCCGCGATGCAAACCGAATACGGCGACCCGGCGCTGCGCGTGCCCATGCTGGCGCAGCGCTGCGGGCTGAGCGAATCCTACTTTCGGCGCGCGTTCTACGCGGCCTACACCATGACCCCGGTGCGCTATTTGACGCGGCTGCGCGTGGCCAAGGCGAAAAACCTACTGGTGCACGGCGTGCCGGTGCAGGACGCCGCCGCGGCCTGCGGGTTTGCGGACGTGAAATATTTCAGCCGGGTGTTTCATGCGCAGGTGGGCTGTGCACCGTCGGTGTGGCGCGACCAGTCGGCACGCAGCGGCTGACTTCGTTTTGTGTTCGCGCCGCTTCCGTTTCGCTGCGCGGGCAACCTCGCCGCCCGCCGCATCTGTCGCAGGAGCATTGCCGCCGCGCGGACAACTCCAGCCGTCCGAAGCCCTCGGCGCAGAAGCATTGCCGCTGCGCGGGCAACCTTGCCGCCGCGCGGCAAAAAAAACCATCTTCACACAAACAAAAAACCCCTCCGCACGCCGAGCGCAGAGGAAAGCGCAAGGCGCGGAGGGGGAAGCGTGCACAGAGGGAGCAAGGGGCAAAGCGGGGAACACCGTGCACGCAGAAAAACCGCGCGCAGCGGAAATCGGGCAACGCCGCACTCAGCGGCCGCACCAGGTGCGGCGCGAAAGCAGAATCAGAATCGGGAAGATCTCGAGCCGCCCCGCCAGCATGTCAAAAATGAGCACCAGCTTCGAAAACGGGCTGAACGCGGCGTAGC
>CAKUME010000070.1 GCA_934667575.1 uncultured Eubacteriales bacterium
CCGATCAGGCCTCGCCGCGCTCCAGCTTTTTGAGGTATTCAAAGCAGATGCGGGCTTCGTCCATGCCGGTGGGGGTGAAGGTTTCACTTTCTGCCACCATCGGAATGCCCATTCCCACCGCCTTGCGGTACACCGCGGCCACCGGCGCGATGCCCATACCCAGCGGCATGTTGTGGCCGTCCTGCGAGCCATCCTTAATGTGGATGAACTGGAGACGATCGCGGTATTTCTCCATCAGCTCCACCGGATTCTTCCCCGCAACATAGGCCCAGTAGGTGTCAATCTCAAGCTTGATCTTGGTGCGCGCAATCAGCTCGTCATAGGGCACATAGCCTTCGTCCATTGTTTCAAATACGCGACGATGGTTGTGGAAGCCAAGCGTGAAGCCCGCCTGCTCGAGCTTCGGCTGCACTTCGTTCACATTCGCAATGAATTCATCCAGCTTGGCACGGGTCCACAGATCGGCATCGGGAATGATGTAGTGGCAGTTTCCAATGGCCTTTTGATACGCGATCGTATCGTCAAACGCATGGAGCAGATTGTCCATGCCGCTGTGCGTGCCCGAAGTGCGCAGCCCAAATTCATTCAGCCAGCCGGCCACTTCTTCGGCGCTGTGGTTATAAAATCCGCAAAATTCCACAAACTTGTAGCCAATGGCCGCCACCTGACGCAGTGCTTCCTTGAGGTCAACGGATGCCAGGTCGTGCACGCCGCCCATTTGAATGCCGTATTCCATATTTTTTTCCTGCCTTTCATACCCCGGAAAATCCGGGATCGTTCATTAGTGTCGGGAATAACCACGTCCACTTTGCGGTCGAGCTCCGCGGCCTTCACGCGGCCGATCAGGCCTCGCCGCGCTCCAGCTTTTTGAGGTATTCAAAGCAGATGCGGGCTTCGTCCATGCCGGTGGGGGTGCAGGTTTCGCTTTCCACCACCATCGGAATACCCATTTCCACCGCCTTGCGATACACCGCGGCCACCGGCGCGGTACCCATGCCCAGCGGCGTACCGTGGCCGTCCTGCGAGCCATCCTTAATGTGGATGAACTGGAGACGATCGCGGTATTTCTCCATCAGCTCTACCGGATTTTTCCCCGCAACATAAGCCCAGTAGGTGTCGATTTCGAGCTTAAGCTTGGTGCGCGCGGTCAGCTCGTCATAAGGCACATAGCCCTCATCCATCGTTGCAAATTCGCGATGATGATTGTGGAAACCAAGCGTAAAACCCACCTGCTCGAGCTTCGGCTGCACTTCGTTCACATTCGCAATGAATTCGTCCAGCTTGGCACGGGTCCACAGGTCGGTGCCGGGAATGATGTAGTGGCAATTTCCAATGGCCTTGTGATACGCAACCGTATCGTCAAACGCATGGAGCAGACCGTCCATGCCGCTGTGCGTGCCCGAAGTGCGCAGCCCAAATTCGCTCAGCCAGCCGGCCACTTCTTCGGCGCTGTGGTCAAAAAAGCCCGCAAACTCCACATACTTATAGCCAATGGCCGCCACCTGACGCAGCGCTTCCTTGAGGTCAACGGATGCCAGGTCGCGCACGCCGTACATTTGAATGCCGTATTCCATATTTTTTTCCTGCCTTTCATACCCCGGAAAATCCGGGATCGTTCGTTAAATTTCGGGAATGACCACATCCACTTCGCGGCCGAGCTCCGCGGACTTCACAATGTGGTCGATGATCGCCTGATTATACAGAATCTGCGACGACGGCGCGGGCACCGGTGTGCCCAGCTTGACCGCATCGAGGAACGAGCGGATTTTGGTATCCCAAAGCGGGGTCGTTTCTTTCACGATCGGAATCACGGTTTCGGTTTGCAAACCGGCCACATCGTGATAAAGCGTCATCGGGCCGCCCACCGTGCCGTTCCAGCAGTCGGTGGAGGGAATGCGCAGCGCGCCTTCCTTGCCGAAAATGATCGTGTCGCCCGGGGTGTTGGGATGCATCGCCCACGAAATGCGGAAGTCGAGCACAATGCCGCCCTCCAGCCGCACAAACGCCGCCGCAAAATCATCCACGCCGAAGCGCTTGGCGTTCTCGGCCGCCGTGTGGGTCTTATCCGCCGTGGCATACTTCGGGTTTTTGCCGAAGAAATCGGATTTGTAACCGCTCACGGTCAACGGCTTCGGGTAGCCGATGGCGTTGAGCACCATGTCCAGCGAATAGCAGCCAATGTCGCCCAGCGCGCCGATGCCGGCGGTTTTATCCTCGATAAAGGTGCTGTTCGGAATGCCGCGCCGCCGTCCGCCGCCGGTCTGAATATAATAAATTTCGCCCAGTGCGCCCGACTCCACGATTTTCTTAATCATCTTCATGTTGGCATCCCCGCGCGGCTGGAAGCCGATCGAGAGCACCTTGCCGCTCTTTTTCTCGGCGCGCATCACCTCCACCGCTTCTTCGGTGGTCACGGTGAACGGCTTTTCGAGCAGCACGTTCACGCCGGCGTTCAGCGCGTCAATGGCGCACACCGCGTGCTGACGGTTGTAGGTGCACACGCTCACGCAGTCGAGCTGCTCCTTGGCCAGCATTTCGCGGTGGTCGGTGTAGCAGTGCACCCCCTCCAGCTCAAACTCTTTGAAAAACGCGTCGGCCTTGCCGGGCACAATGTCGGCGCCCGCCACAATTTCCACATCGTCCATGTGCAGATACGCATGCATGTGCGCGTGGGCGATTCCGCCGGTGCCAATAATACCAATACGCAATTTCTTTTCGGACATTTTTTCTTCCTCGCTTTCGTTGCAAATAATGCAGTGGAATTTCTTCGTCCCTATTATAGCATGAATGCGCGCATGCGCAAGCCCCTGCGCACATTTGAACAATATCTGGCGGAAAATTCCGCTTTTTTGGCGCGAATTTTCACTTGCTTTCGTATTCCGCCGCCGCTTTTTCGGCCGCGTCACGGGCGGCATCCTCGCGCTCAGCCAGCTGGCGATATTCCTCGGCGGCCTTTTTGTCCACATACGCCTCCACCGGCGGCCATGCGCTGTTGGCGGTGTCCCGGTTTCCCACAATACCGGCTTCCCGCGCCTGCGGGCCGTTCCGCTTTTCGTCCATCATCTTGCGATATTTGGCGCGGTTTTCCTTGCGCCGCGCTTCGTCCGCTTTTTTGTCGGCACGGTACACCAGATAGAACCCACCCGCAGCCAGAATCACCGACAAATAGGGCAGCCCCACCGCCGACGTGGCGGCGCAGATCAGTGCCGACGCCGCGCCGAGCACAATGCCGATTTTTTCCCGGCGCACCAGCGCATAAACCAGCGGCACCAGCCCCATTACCAACCCCAGCCCGGCCAATATGATCCGCGCGCGCACTTCCTGCGACATAAAATCCGACCCTTCCATCAAATAAGTTCACCTTATTTTAGCATACTCCGGCACAAAGGAAAAGCATTTTTGCGCAAAATTCAAAATATTGTTACATCCGCTTGATAAAAATTTTTTTGAAATGCCTTTATTTTTGGCGGTGGGTCGATTATAATATAAGAAAGACATTGGAACGGAGGCGGAAAACCGACAAAAGGAGCTAGCTCAAATGAAAACATTAATTTTATATGATACACTCACCGGGAATACCCGGATTATTTGTGAGAATTTACAAAAGTCGCTGTTCGCCGACACTGTGCAGCTGCCGGTACGGCGCAAATATACGCGGCTGAGTGCCTACCTGAGCGGTGCGGCGGCGGCTTTGCAGGGGCGGGGGCGTGCGCTGCTGCCGCTTGCGGAGGATGTGAGCGCCTACGGGCGGATCGTGCTCGCATCACCGGTGTGGGCGGGACGGCCCACGCCTGCCGTCACGGAGTTTTTGCGTACCTACGATCTGCGCGGCCGAACGGTGCATGGCGTGCTCTGCTATGAGCGCGACGCGGGCATTGCCGCCGAAAGGCTCCGTCAGCTGATCGAGCAGGCGGGCGGGCGTTGTGCTTCGGTGGTGCGCATCCGCCGCACGGCCGCGCTGATGGAGCGGCTGCAGGCGGATCAGGCGCAGCTGCTGCTCGATCCGGAGCGCGGCGTGCTGCTGCCCGATCCGATCGCATAACGGCCAATCATTAATATATGAATATGATCCAGAACAACGCCCGGTGATGCAGCCGGACGAGACATATCAAAGGGGGTTATTTATCATGCAGGTCCTATTTCTCGGCACCAGCCACGGCGTTCCGGAAGAACGTCAGTTCTGCTCCGGTGTGCTGCTGCGCAGCGGCGACCGCACCTATCTCATTGATGCGGGCGCGCCGGTTTCCGCGCTGCTGCGGCGGTACCATATTGAACACGAGAGCGTGCGCGGCGTGTTTATCACGCATATGCACGACGACCATTTTGCCGGGCTGGTGGAATTCAGCGCGCTGCTGACCTGGTACTTTAAAAAAGCGGATCCCGAAATTCTGCTGCCGGAGCAAAAGGGCATCGATCTGCTGGATTATTGGCTCGACACCATGTACGGCGCCGACCGCCGACCGCTGCGGATGCGCGTCTACGAGCCGGGCGTGATTTTTGACGACGGCTGCCTGCGTGTGACCGCGCGCCCCACACAGCATATGCCGCATGCAAATGCGTTTGTGTGCGAAATGGAGGGCAAGCGCCTGCTGTTTACCGGCGATATGAGCGGGAGCTACGCGGAATATCCGTCGCTGCTCAACGGCGAGCAGTTCAATCTGGTGGTTTGCGAAGGCGCACATCATTCGCCCTATTCGGAATGTGCCGAAATTTTTGCGCCCACGCGCACCGACCGCCTGCTGGTGACGCACTACACGCCCGCCCACGGCGAAGCGGTGAAGGCGTTTGCAAAGCGGATGCCGTTCCCGTGCGCGCTTGCCTACGACGGCATGACCGTTGAGTTGTAAACGGCTTGCATCTGCGGCGTTTTTGCGCTATAATAAAAACCGCGCGAAAAATCAGCAGAAAACGGGGCGATGCGAATGATAACGATCGAACGGCTGTGCCCGGCGCATTTGGATGCGCTGGCCCGGCTGGAGCAGATTTGCTTTTCCGTGCCGTGGACGCGCGCGCAGCTCGCGGAAGAACTGGAAAATCCGCACGCCGCGGTGTTTGTGGCCGTGTCGAGCGGCGCCGTCTGCGGCTACGGCGGGCTGCACCATGTGCTCGATGAGGCGGAAGTGACCAACATTGCCGTGGATCCGGCGTTCCGGCGGCAGGGCATCGCGCGCGCGATGCTCACCGCCATGGACGACTTTTGCCGTGCAAACGGAATGGCGTTTCTCACGCTGGAGGTGCGCGCCTCCAACGCCGGAGCAATCGCGCTTTACCGCGGCTGCGGATTCGGCGAAGTGGGCCGCCGCCGCAATTTTTATGCGTGTCCCACCGAGGATGCGCTGCTGATGACTAAATTTTACCGCGCACAAGAATAACGATCGGCCGGAGCAATGCTTCCGGCACGGGAAGAGTGAACACAACTATGCGAATTTTATCCATTGAATCCTCCTGCGACGAAACGGCGGCGGCGGTGATCGAAGACGGGCGCAAAATCTGCTCGTCGGTGGTGGCCACGCAGATCGCCGAACATCGCAAATACGGCGGCGTGGTGCCCGAGATCGCATCGCGCCGCCACACCGAAGCCATCACCGCCGTCACGGCGCAGGCATTGGCCGACGCGGGCGAAACGCTGCAAACCATTGATGCGGTGGGCGTGACCTACGCGCCGGGGCTGATTGGCGCGCTGCTGGTGGGCGTGAATTTTGCCAAAGGATTGGCCTGCGCCAACGACCTGCCGCTGATTCCGGTGCACCATCTGCGCGGCCATATTGCGGCCAATTATCTGGCCCACCCCGAGCTGGAGCCGCCGTTTCTGTGCCTCGTGGTGTCCGGCGGCCATAGCCATATTGTGGAAGTGCAGGATTATGTGACGATGCGCGTCATCGGCCGCACGCGCGACGACGCGGCGGGCGAGGCGTTCGACAAAGCCGCGCGCGCAATGGGCATGCCCTATCCGGGCGGCGTGGCGCTCGACCGCGAAGCGGAGCACGGCAACCCCAATGCGTTTGCCATGCCGCATCCGCATGTGACCGGCAGCGACTATGATTTCAGCTTTTCGGGGCTCAAAACTTTTGTGGTCAACCTGCTGCACCATGCGGAGCAGACCGGTGAACCGGTGAATCGCGCCGACGTGGCCGCATCGTTTCGTCATGCGGTCACGGGGCTGCTCACCGATCATTTTCTGCGCGTGGCGCACGATCTGGGGTACAAAAAGCTTGTGATCGCGGGCGGCGTGTCGGCGAATTCGGAGCTTCGTGCAAGATTGCAGACCGAATGCTGCAAAATGGGCGCGCAGCTTTTCATGCCGCCGCTCGCGCTCTGCGGCGACAATGCGGCGATGATCGGCGCGCAGGCTTATTATGAATTTTGCGCGGGCAACTTGGCCGACGCATCGCTCAACGCCGCGGCCACCATGTCAA
>CAKUME010000071.1 GCA_934667575.1 uncultured Eubacteriales bacterium
CGAAACGCCCTTTTTCGCCGAGCCGTTTGGCTGCGGCCATATCAACGAAACCTATGCGGTTTACTGCAAGGCGGAAAACCTGCCGCCCAAGCGCTACATCGTGCAAAAAATCAATACCAACGTGTTCCGCAACCCCGATCAGCTGATGGATAATATCCTGCGCGTGACGGCGTTTTTGCGTGACAAAATTCAGGCGGCGGGCGGCGATCCGTCGCGCGAAACGCTCACCGTGGTGCCCACGCGCGACGGTCAGCCCTACTATCGCGCGGCCGACGACTCCTGCTGGCGCGCCTATATTTTTATCGAGCACGCCGTTTCGTATCAAACGGTGGAGGCGCCGGACTTGTTTTATAATGCCGCCAAGGCGTTTGGCCACTTTCAGAAGCTGCTCGCAGATTTTCCGGCTGCCACGCTGCACGAAACCATTCCGCAGTTTCACGACACCGCCAAGCGTTTCCGTGATTTTTCCGACGCGGTGGCGCGTGACCGGTGCGGTCGGCTCAAGGATGTGCTGCCCGAAGTGGAGCAGGTGCGTACCCGTGCGGCCGACTGCGCGGTGATCACCGACGCGATCGCCGCGGGCGAGGTGCCCCTGCGTGTGACCCACAACGACACCAAGCTCAATAATATTCTCATGAACCCGGACACGCACGAAAGCGTGTGCATCATCGACCTCGACACGATCATGCCCGGCTCGGCGCTTTATGATTTTGGCGACAGCATCCGCTTTGGCGCCAGCTCGGCGGCCGAAGACGAAAAGGATCTGAGCCGCGTGTTTATGCGGCCGGAGCTGTTTGAAAGCTACACCCGGGGCTTCCTTTCGGAGGTGGGCGACGCGCTGACCGATGCCGAGATCCGGCTGCTGCCGTTCTCCGCCAAGCTGATGACGATGGAATGCGGCATGCGCTTTTTGGCCGATTATCTGGACGGTGACACTTATTTTCACACAACCTACGAAGGACAAAACCTCGACCGTGCGCGCACGCAACTCAAGTTGGTGGCCGACATGGAGCAGAAAATGGATGAGATGAATGAAATTGTGCGGCGCTGCCGCGGCTGATTTCATTCTGCCGAAATTTAAAAATCAGTGAACCGGCGCGGGCCCGTCTTGTTTTGCAGCGGGCGGACCTACGCCGGTTTTTTGCACTGCGGCCGTTCCGCCCGCTTGTTTTGTCCCATGGGCCGGGCAGGGTAGATTTATTCATTTTTTGTTGTATACTGAGCACGATAAGCGAAAATAAACGACAAAACGGAGGGATCGTTATGTCCGATTGGGATGCGGCACAGTATAGTAAATTTGAGCGGGAGCGCACGCTGCCCGCTTCCGATTTGGCGCACGCCATCGCGCAGCAGCCGGTGCGCAGCGCCTTGGATGTGGGATGCGGCATTGGGAACAGCACCGCGGTGCTCGCGCAAACATTTCCGGGCGCGCGCATTGTTGGTGCAGACAACTCACCCGATATGCTGGCCGCTGCGCGCAAAGCAAACCCGAACCAAACGTTTGTGCAGCTGAACGCAGAAACGGAGCTGGACCGCCTGAATGAGCGCTTTGACGTGGTGTTTTCCAACGCCTGCATTCAGTGGATCCCCAACCATCCCAAGCTGCTGCGCGAGCTGTTTGGGCTGCTGAACAACGGCGGCGTGCTGGCGGTGCAGGTTCCGCAGCAGGATAAGCACCCCGTTCACCGCATTCTGCGCACCCTGGCCGCGTCGGATAAATGGCGCAGCAAAATCGGGGCGGGGCGCGTGTTTTACAATTTGACGGAGAACGAATATTTTGATGTGCTGGCGTCGCTGACCAACGACTTTCGCATGTGGGAAGTGACCTATTTTCACGCCATGCCCTCACACGAAAGCATTGTGGAGTGGTATCGGGGCGCGGGGCTGCGGCCATATTTGGCGCAGCTGTCGGCAGCGGATGCGGCGGAATTTGAACGCGACTTTTGGGCCTGCGTGCAAGCCGAATATCCGGTGCAATCCGACGGCGCCATTATTTTCCGATTCCCCCGCCTGTTCTTTACCGCGAAAAAGCAATGAAAAAAATCCGGAGCGTCTCGGCAGCGCTCCGGATTTTTTTAGGCGTGAATTTTTACCAGCGCACGCTCCAACGCTCACTGTATCGGCCCGATGGATCGGTTTCACGGCGACCGGGCGCTTTGCCCTGCGACGCGTCGATTCGCTTTTGCAGCTCCGCATCAAACTGGGCATCGTCCACCGGCAGCGTGACCCAATCGTTTGTCCACGACGACAGATACGCCGCGTTCGAAAGCGTCAGTTCGCGGATGCCTTCCATCCCCGGCGCGAGCAGCGGCGTACCCAGCCGAATGGCATCGGCAAAGTTTTGCAGAATGCCGCAGTGCGCAGGGCCGTCGTCCTTCGGCTCAAAGATTTCTTCTTTGAGCGCCCAATGCGGGAAGCCCTCGGTTTCGGTAAAGCAGGCGGTGCGCTCCGGCGTGGCGAGCTGCCAAAAATGGAGCACGCCGTTTTCAAGCAGCAGCTTGCCGCGGTCGCCGCTGATCTCGAGCCGATTGCTGCCCGGATATTCGCCGGTGGAGGTGATGAACACCGCAGTGGCGCCGTTTGCGTATTCGGCATAGATGGTGGCATCGTCCTCCACCTCGATGTGGTGGTATTTTCCGTTGGTGCAAAACGCACGAATGCGCGACGGCATGCCAAAAATCCACTGCCACAGGTCGAGGTTATGCGGCGCTTGGTTCAACAGCACGCCGCCGCCTTCACCCCCCCAGGTGGCGCGCCAATTGCCCGAATCGTAGTAGGCCTGGCTGCGATACCAGTTCGTCACCGTCCACACCAGGCGCTTGGGCTCGCCCAACTCGCCGCCCTGCACAATTTCGCGCGCGCGCTGAAAAATGGGCGTGGTGCGCTGGTTCCACATGATGCCAAACACCTTGCCGCTTTGCTTCGCGGCCTCGTTCATTTTGCGCACCTGGCTCACCTGCACGCCCGCGGGCTTTTCGGTGAGCACATGCAGGCCCGCGGCAAACGCCGCCTGCGCGATCACCGGGTGCAGATAGTGCGGTGTTGCGATCACAACCGCATCGATCTCGCCGCTGTGCAGCATCCGGTTGTAATCTTCATAGCAATGCAGCGCTTCGCACTGCGACCGGGCCCACTCGAGCCGGTTGGGGCGAATATCGCACACCGCGGTCAGCTTGAGCCCGTTCACCTTACCCTGCAAAATGGTTTCGGTGTGGGCACTGCCCATATTGCCGAGCCCCACTACGCCAATTCGAACATCATTCTCCATAAATTTCCCTTCCTTCGGCAAAAAAAACGGGCGCAGCGGAGCGTCCGTTTTTCGCATCACAAATCACTTCAGGCCCAGCGAGGTAAGATACTGATAGCTGCGGGTGAGGCAGATGAACGGGTCAATGCCGTTGCAGTCGTCCTGCTCCACGAGCAGATGCTTGGTGCCTGCATTGGCGCATGCGTTCACAATGCGCTCAAAGTTCATGTTGCCGCCGCCCACCGGCGCCATTTTGCGTTCACCGCGTACCACCTGCATATCCTTGAGGTGCACGCAGGGCAAACGACCCGCGAGCTTTTCGATCCACTGCGCCGGATCGGCGCCGGCAAACTGTGCCCAGTAGGTGTCGAACGTGAAGCCGATCTCCTGTGCGGTGAAGTCGCGCATAAAATACTCCAGATAGTTGAGCTGATCCGGCCCGGAGCGCTCAAACTCGGTGTAGTGGTTGTGCATCATCAGCGTTTTGCCCGCAGCGGCAATCTTTTGGGCCGCAGCGCGAATGTCATCACGGAAGCCAAAATAGTTTTCTACACCGCCCGGCAAGCTGCCGATGCCAATGTAGTTGCAGCCGAACACATCGTGGTCGGCAATGACCTGATCGGTGTTTGTAATGATCCGGTTCGGGTTCGTGTGGGTAATCGAGCAGGTCAAGCCGTTTTTCTTGAGCTGCTCCGCGAGCCACGCCGGCTCGTATGCGCAGGTGCCCGAAACCTGCACGTCGGTGTAGCCAATGGCCGCCACTTTTTTCAGCGTCTCGGCAAAGTCGTCGAGATTGCGGCAAAAATCACGAAGGGTAAAAAGCTGTGCACCCAGCGTCATCATAATTCAATTCCTCCCATGCTTAGGCTCCGATCGAAGCCAATACGTTTTTGAGCCCATCGGCGGCAGCGCGGAACGCGCTGGTCGAATCGGCATAAGTGTGGTCGTCCACCGCGCTCCGGCTGCCCTGTTCCTCGAGCGAAGCCAACGCCGAGAACACCTTGAGGTGCGGCTCCAGCGTCATCACACGGCCGCCCTGCGCCAAATATTTGGTGAGCAGCTCCGGCAAGCGGCCGGCGCCCATGCCCGCGGGCACAAGCGTGCCGTCCGATTTCACATCTTTGATGTGGAAATAATCGATGCGGTCGTGCAGCAATGCCCACGCTTCCAGCGTGTCCTGATTGCATTGCAGGAAGTTCGCCGGGTCATATACGCCGCCCAGCTCCGGCACGCTGTCCAAAATATCGCGGCAGCGGCTGGCGATGTCGCCGTAGATGCCCTTTTCGTTTTCGTGGCAGAGCAACACGCCGCTGCCGCGCGCGGCTTCGGCATACCGGCTCAGGCGCAGCATCACTTCGTCACGTACCGCAGCCGAGGTGTCGCAGCCATAAAAGCTGAACATCCGAATGCGGCCGGCGCCCGCCAATTGGGCGATCTCAATGGTGCGCTTGAGCAAATCGAGCTGCGGCCCAAAGGGCTCCGAAATTTGATGCTTGCCGCAGGGCGAGCCAATGGCCCACACACCAATGCCCGCCGCATCGAGCTGTGCGCGAAAATCGCGCACCTCTTCATTGGTGAGCTCGGTCACATTTTTGCCGTTGACGCTCCGCATTTCGAGCAGCTCCACGCCGTTATCCTTCATCGCGCGAATTTGTTCTGACGGGCTGGGGCCCGCTTCATCCGCAAATGCGCAAATCGTATATTTTTTTTCCGTCATATTCAATCACTCACTTTTCTTTTGCAGCGGCAGCCGCACGAATGCAGCTTTTCGGCGCGCCGCGCAGCTCGAATTGGGAAAAACTCAGACGCCGGAATAGGCCGAGAATCCGCCGTCCACCGGCACCACAACGCCCGTCACAAAGCCCGAAACCGAGCTGTCGGTGAGCCAGCGCAGCGTGCCCAGCAGTTCTTCCGGCTCGCCAAAGCGGCCCATGGGCGTGGCACGAAGAATTTTCTCGGTGCGTGCAGTCGGATTGCCCGCCTCGTCGAAGAGCAGCGCGCGGTTCTGGTTGGTTACAAAGAAGCCCGGCGCAATGGCGTTCACGCGGATGCCCTGCGCGGCAAAGTGCACCGCGAGCCATTGCGTGAAGTTCGACACCGCCGACTTGGCCGCGCTGTAGGCCGGAATTTTGGTCAACGGACGGAATGCGTTCATCGAAGACACGTTCACAATGCAGCAGCCCTGCTTGCCGAGCATATCGCGCGCAAACTCCTGCGTGGGCAGCAGCGTGCCCATGAGGTTGAGGTTGAACACGAAATCGAAGCCCGCCTTATCCAGGTTGAAGAATGTGGAAATGTCGGTGCGAGTTTCGTCGTCCGGCTCATAATATTCGTGCGCGGTGGTGCACTTGGGGCTGTTGCCGCCCGCGCCGTTGATCAAAATGGTGCAGTCGCCAAAGTCCTTTTTGATTTGTTCGTGCGCCGCGCGGAGCGATTCCCGCTCGAGCACATTCACGCCGTAGGCCTTGGCCTTGCCGCCCGCCGCCACAATTTCGTCGGCGACTTTCTGCGCCGCAGCCTCGTTGAGGTCGAGCAGCGCCACATTGGCGCCGGTTTTGGCCATTTCTTTGGAAAATGCGGAGCAGAGCACGCCGCCCGCACCGGTTACAACAACGGTATTCATAATCGAAAAATCCCCTTTCGAGAAACGATGGAACAATTTATTTTTTGCGCCGCGTTATGCGCGGTCCTTCTGCACCGCTTCAAACAAGCCGGCAATGTAGGTCGCGCCAAGCGCACGGTCGAACAGGCCGTAGCCATAGCGGCCCTTTTCGCCCCAGATCATGCGGCCGTGGTCCGGACGCACATAACCGCTGAAGCCGTTCTCCACCAACGCACGCACAATGCCGTACATATCGTTGGAGCCGCATTCGGTGGGATGCCCCACCTCGTGGAAGCAATGGTCGCCGGTGCGCAGGATGTTGCGCAGGTGCAGGAACGGGATCTGCTCGGCGTATTTGCCCGCCATGTGCACCAGATCGTTCTCGGCGCTTGCGCCCAGCGAGCCGGTGCAGAACGTGAGGCCGTTGGCCGGCGATTTT
>CAKUME010000072.1 GCA_934667575.1 uncultured Eubacteriales bacterium
CACTTATTTGATGCGCAGTGACAATGCTTCCGGCGGCCATTGCGTGTATGTAAACAGCAAGAATAAGGAAGAAGCCGTGACGGTGGCGGGTCTGACCGCGACCAAGGCGGGCGCCGATGTGCTCAATGCGATTGTGTGGGGCGTGGAAGGCACGCACTACACCAAGAACGACGACGGCACCATCACCACGCCCTACCAAGGCGGTTCGGCCGGTTCGGACGACGCGTACGGTCAATTTAACTGGGCATGGGGCAATACCTTTGACGGCTATGTCAATCAGGCAACGAATTTGAAATTCTTTGACTTTGTGCAGGAAATGCACAAGACCGCACTGCCCGATCACATTGCCGGCTTTAAGTTCGACAAGTCTGCGTATGCAACCGAAGAGCAGATGCTCAGCGCGCTCAAGGATGAGTCCATTATCTTTGACAAAACGAATGGTTACGGTTCCGCTTCCTATCGTGCAGCCAAGAAATCCTATTATCAGGGCGTTATCGATGTGGGTATCGAAAAAATTTGGGATGATTTCCAAAAGCAGCTCGATGATTTCCTCGCGGCCAACAAGTAAGTTTCCTCAAGCATAAAAAGAGAAAAAAGCGATGAGCAACGCCGCCGGTGCAGCCGCAAAGCCGCACCGGCGGTATTTGCGCGCAAAAAAGCACCGGCGAGTTTGCCGGTGCAGAGAAAGCAACAAAGCGCGTTCAGCAATGGAGCACGGTGCGATAGCGCACGCCGAGCGGGTTTTGCACGCGCACCTGCGGCGCGGCGTTCGGGCGCCATGCAATGTCCACGATCAACCCGCCGCGGGCGCGCAGCCCGCGCACGGCACCGTGCGCCCACGCCTGCGGCAGCGCGGGCAGAATGTCGAGCACGATCTCGCCCGATTCGTCGCGGCTTTGGAGCAGCATTTCGCAAATGGCCGCGGTAATGCCAAAGTTGCCGTCAATTTGGAACGGCGGGTGCGCGTCGAACAAGTTCGGGTAAACGGATCGGCGGAACATGTTGATGATGTGGCGGTGCGCGGCCGCGCCGTCGCCAAACCGCGCAAACAGGCACGCGATCCATGCATTGCTCCAGCCGGTGTGGCCGCCGCCGTGCGCCAGCCGGTAGTCGAGCGTGCGGCGCGCCGCGTCAAACAGCGGGCTCCCCGGCCGGATGGTGCCGCCGGGATACACGCCGTAAAGGTGCGACACATGGCGGTGCCCCGGTTCGCTTTCGGCCATGGGCCGCGCCCATTCCAAAATGCGCCCGTCGGCGCCCACGTTCACCGGCGCCAAATGCGCCGCCAGATCGGCGTAGGGCGAAAAATCTTCGCCCAGCTCCCGCGCCGCCGCGGCGGCGCATTGGCACAAATCGGAGATCACCGACTGGTCGAACGCGCTGCCCACCGCCACCGACCCGGCGCGGCCCTGTTCGTCCACAAAGTCGTTTTCGGGCGAGGTGGAGGGCGAAGTGGCGTAGCCCGCGTCGGTGCGCACGAGCCAATCCTTCAAAAAGTCGAGCGCACCGGCAAAAATCGGCCACACCGCGCGCAAAAACGCCAGGTCGCGCGTGTATTCGTAATGCTCCCACAAATCGCGGCTCAGCCAGAACCCGCACAGCGGGCTGAAGCCCCAGCGGGTCTCCTTGGTCATGGGCATGCTCATGCGCCAAATGTCGGTGTTGTGCCACGCGCACCAGCCCTTGCGCCCCAGGCAGTTGCCGCGCGCGGCCAGCTCGCGCACCAGCCGGAACATCGGCTCGTGGCATTCGGCCAGCCCGCAGGCTTCGGCGGGCCAATAGTTCATTTCGGTGTTGATGTTGGTGGTGTAGTCGCTGCTCCACGGCGCATACGCCAAATGGTTCCAGATGCCTTGCAGATTGGTGGGCTCGGTGCCCGCGCGGGAAGCGGAGATCATCAGGTAGCGGCCGTAGTCGAACAGCAGCGCGGCCAGCGCGGGGTCGTGCTCCGGCGCGGCAATGCGCTCGTTCACGGGCGCATGCGGCGCATCGCCCAAATCGAGCGACACGCGGTCGAACAGCGCGTGATAATCGGCCGTGTGGCGTGCGCGCAGCGTTTCGTAGGGCAGCGCCGCCGCCGCGTCGAGCGTGCGCACGGTGCGGGCGCGGTATTCGCGCCCCTGCGCATGCGGCAGCCGGTCGAACCCGTTGAACGAGGAATGAATGGCCACCAGCAGCACGAACGACGTCACGTTTTCGAGCGTGAGCGCGCCGCCGGTAAAGCGCGCGGCAGCGTCCGCGTGCGCCACCCGCAGGCCGATGCGGTAGCGGATGCATTCGTCGTCCGGCTGCACCGCCGCCGGGTGGTGCATATCCGGCGGGCATGCGCAGTCCAGGGTGAGCGCGTTTTCGCCGCCCGACATCGTGTGCGCAAAGTCGCAGTCGGCGCTGATGCGCACATGAAACGCCTGCGTGGCGCAGAACCGATACACCAACACCTGATCCGGCGCCGAAACAAACGCTTCGCGCGTGACCACCCGGCTTTCGGCGCGCAGGTCGGGCACGCGCGGCGGCAGCGTGAATCGGTTGGTGAGCACCGCGTCGCTCAGGTCGAGCGTGCGGTCATATTCCTGCGGGGCGGCGTCGGCGTTCAGCAGCTCGATCCGCACATTGCCCGCCGGCAGATAATGCTGTACCCGCAGGCCGGGCATGGCGTTCGACAGCAGCTGCTGCGCCTCCACGTTGCGGTGCGCGGCAAGCAGCGCGCGAATTTGCTGCAGCGTGGCATCGGGCAGCCATTCGGGGTTGGCGCAGGGCGCGCCCGACCAGAGCGTGTCCTCGTTGAGCTGCAACCGGTCGCAATATGCGCCCGAATACACCATCGCGCCCAGCCGCCCGTTGCCCAGCGGGAGCGCCTCGTTCCAGTTGGCCGCTTCGCTGCGGTACCATAGCTTGGACATAAAAAATCTCCTCCTGTTGCTCTGTGGATGATTTTGTTTTTCTGCCAAAAAAAAGAGTACAACACTATAATAATAGCACGGCCGCGCGCAAATGTCTACGGTGTTTTTGTGCGATGGGCGGACATTTCGTTACCGGATTGCCGGCGCCGCAATTGACAGCCGCGCCGATTTGTGCTATCATGATTCCGGAAAAATTTCGGTGCGGAAAATCATATGTTTCGGAGGGACGTTGGACTATGCTGTTTTTCTACATTCGCCATGGCGACCCGATTTATAACCCCGATTCGCTCACGCCGCTCGGCCACCGGCAGGCCGAAGCGGTGGGGCGGCGCTTGGCGCGCTACGGGCTGGACAAGATTTTTGTTTCCAGCTCCAACCGCGCGATGCTCACCGCGCAGCCCGCCTGCGAAATGCTCAAAATGGACCGCACGATTCTGGACTGGTGCAACGAAGCGCACGCGTGGGCGGAGTTGGCTTTTCCCGACGAAGACGGCAAAACCCGCTGGGTGTGCGAACAGGAGCGGTTCCGCAAGCTGTTTGTGTCGCCCGAAATGTATGCCCTCGGCGAAGACTGGCCCGCGCACCCGGCGCTGGCCAACACCACCGTGGGCGCGGGCATTGCGCGCATCCGGCGTGAAACCGACGCGCTGCTCGCCCAGCTGGGCTACACCCACGACCGTGCCCGCCGCCTGTATCATTGCGAGCACGAAAACCACAGCCGGGTGGCGCTGTTTGCACATCAGGGGTTTGGCTGGGCGTTTATGAGCGCGCTGCTTGACATCCCCTATCCGCTGTATAGCACGCACTTCGACACCGGCCACAGCGGCATGACGGTGATCGAGTTTTCGCCGGAGCCGGGCGACTGTGTGCCGCGCGTGCTCCAGCTCGCCAACGATTCGCACATCTATGCCGACGGGCTGCCCACGAATTATCAAAATCGCGTGCGATTCTGACGCAAATAATAAAAAACAAGCCCTTCGCGCGGTGCGTGCCGCAGCGAGGGGCTTGTTTGCGGAATGCGATCAAAACGGTGCGGGGGTTATTCCGCGCCCTGCACCTGCGCCCAGACGAGCATTTCGCTCTGGCCGCGGTTCGCAAATACAAAATAGGGGATCAGCCGCGCGCGGAACGGAACGAATGCGCGGTCGCGCAGGTCACCGTAGAGCGCGTCCATCGGCGCACGGCGCACGGCGTCGATCGCAATGGCGGGCAGCCCGCAGCGGCTCGGAGCCGGCGCGTCGGTGCCGGTAATCAGCCGCACGTCGCGCAGATTATCGCCGTTATCCACCGCTTCCATGCAGTAGACAACCGGGCCGCGCATCACCGCGCAGCGGCCGGAATCTTCCTGCACATTCGGATTTGCGGTCACAAACCGTACCGGCATCGGGAAATCCAGCTCCACCACGCTGCCGTCGGTCACGGTGCGGTGAATGTAGCCCCGTTGGGTGGGCTCGCCCCAATCGCGCACCCAGCCCGGCACGCGCAGCGCCAGCGTGGCGTCCGGGCCGTGCCAGGTGAGGCGCACCTTGCCGCTCACGGGATAATCGGTTTCCTGGGTCAGATGTGCCGTGCCGCCGCCAAAGTCGAACGACGTGCTCGACGCCATGTATTGGTGCACATAAACGGTGCGCGCGTCTTCATCCGCCGAATAGAGCAGCCCCGCCGCCGACGCCATAAACCGCAGAATGTTCGGCGGGCAGCAGGAGCAGGAGAACACCTCCACGCGCTGCGTGATCGGAAAATGCTCGCACCGGGGATCCCAGTGCACGCAGTGGTTGCGGCCGATCAGCGCAGGGCGGATCTCGAGCGGGTTTTCATAGAAAAACGACTTGCCGTCGAGCGAGGTGGACGACAAAAAGCCGTTATACAGCACACGCTCGATCACATCGCCGTAGCGGCCGTCCGGTTCGAGCTGCTCCATGCGGCGCGCAAACATGGCCAGTGCAATGGAGGCGCAGCTTTCGGCGTAGGCGTGCAGGTTGCCGAGGTCGTAGTCCACCGTGAAGTTTTCGCCGCAGTACGAAGAGCCGGTGGCGCCGGTGACATACATTCGGCGTTCAAAGATGTTGTCAAACAGCGTGTGGCATGCGTCTGCCAGCGCCTGATCGCCGTCGCGCGCCGCCAGGTCGGCCATGGCGCAGTAAAGGTATTCCGCGCGCACGGCGTGGCCTTCGGCGGTACGCTGCTGCCGCACGGGCAGGTGCGACTGGTTGTAGGTGTGGTCGCCTTTTTCATTTTGAATGTCCTTTTCGGAGCAGCCGCGCGTGTTGATGAAATACCGCGCCAGCTCCAGCCAGCGCGCTTCGCCGGTGTAGTCGGCCAAGCGCACCAGCGCCAGCTCAATTTCCTCGTGGCCGGGGGTGTCGAACGCGGCGGAATGCTCCACGCGGAACACCCGGTCGATCAGCTCTGCGTAGCGCACCATGCAGTCGAGCAGCTTGGTTTTGCCGGTGGCCTGGGCATAGGCCACCGCCGCCTCGATCAGGTGCCCTGCGCAATAGAGCTCGTGGTTGCTGCGCATCGTAAAGCGTTTGCCGGGCTCCACCACGGTGTAATAGATGTTAAAATAGCCGTCGGGATGCTGGTTGGCGGCCAAGTCGTCCACGATTTGGTCAATTTCGGCCTCGAGCTGTGCATCCGGGTGCTGCGCAAGAATGTAGGCCGCGCCCTCGATCCACTTGGCGACGTCGGAATCCCAAAAATAATGCGGTTCGTTTGGCTCGCCGGGCTTCCAGTCGCAGCGGAACGCGCCGTTGCGTCCCGTTTGGTCGAATTGATGATAGACGCTCGGGGCGGTCACATCGTGGTTCAGCTGCTGGCGCTGCTGCCAGAATCCGCCGTTGATTTCCACCTGCGAGTAGGGAATCTGTTTGATCATGGTCGGTGCTTCTCCTTTAAAATAAAATTTTTTTTTGGCGGCGGCCGGTTGCACAGGGGCGCGGAATATGGTATGATATCCGCAGAGCCGGTCGCGTTGCGCTGAGATTATCATAGCACGAACCGCACGCGTTTGCGACCGACAAAGGAGCAGAATAGGGGGCGTTTTCCGACTTTTATGGTAGAACAGGTTCGATTTTTGCACGGCGGGTTGTTTGAATCGGAGGGGGACTGGATTCACCCGGAGCGGGTGATCGACAACACCGAGATCATTCTCGTGCGCAAGGGCGTGACGCCCATTGAAGAAAACGGCGTGCTTTTTGAGCCGGCGGCGGGCAGCGTGCTGCGGCTCGACCCCGGCCTGCGCCACCGCGGCACGCGCATGAGCACCGCGCCGGTGTCGTTTTACTGGTTCCATTTTGACGGCGCGCTGGCGGCGGACTTTTTTCCAAAGAGCTTTGCGCTGGCGGAGCC
>CAKUME010000073.1 GCA_934667575.1 uncultured Eubacteriales bacterium
GGCTGGGGCTGCTCGCCGAATGGGTGATTCGAGCGCTGCTCGCCACCGAGGGCCTGACCGCCGAGCCCAACGCCACCTACACCGACCGCTGCCGCCTACTCGATGAGGAGGGCCTGCTGCCGCACCGCATCTATAATATGTTCACCGCGGTGCGGCAGGCGCACCATCGCGCGCGCCGCGGCCGCGCCTTTACGCCCGAGGAAGCCCGCACGCTCATGGCGCTCACGTTCCGGCTGTGCTGCTGGCTCACCGGCGAAACCACGCCCGAGTTCGTGCCGCCTGCGGCGCCGGATGCGCCTGCCGAAGATGCAGCTCCGGCTAACGGTGAATCCGCTGCCGCTGCCAAAGATACCGCTCCGGCTGACGATTCCAATGCCGCCGCTCCGTCCGCCGATGAATCCGATTCCGCCGTGTGTGCGTCGGATTTCCCTGCCGAAGATGCCGCTCCGGCGGATGATTCCAATACCGCCGCTCCTGCTGACGGTGAATCCGACGCTGCCGTGTGCGCGTCGGATGCCACTGCCGAAGATGCCACTCCGGCTGACGATTCGATTTCCCATTCTTCTCTACTTCCGGAGCCGGAGCCCATTGCCGTAACGATGACGCTGCGCCCCGACGACGCCGCACTCGACCGTGAAGCCCGTTCGGCGCGGCTGCATGAGTTCGCGCGGCTCCTCACGCTCTCGGACACCGAAAAGCAGTATCTGGCCGGGCGGCAGGTGCAAATTGACGCGAGCGTGGTGTCGGTGGTCAATTTGGCGCTGCAGCTCAACCGGCTGCCGGTGGTGCGGTCGGTGACCATTTTGAACCATTCCAACCACACGCTGGAGCAGGTAACCCTGCGCATCACGTCGGAGCCGGAGTTTTGCCGCCCGTTTGTGCGCGCGATCGACATTATTCCCGCGGGCAGTGCCTACGATGTGCGCGACGTGCAGCTGCGGCTCAACGCCGAGCTGCTCGCGTCGCTGGGGGACGCCTGCGAGGGCGAGCTGCGCTTTTCGCTCGAAAAAGACGGCACGCCCATCTGCTCGGCCGAAACCGAGCTCACCGGGCTGGCGTTTGACCAATGGCAGGGCTTCAGCTTTTATCCCGAGCTGCTCGCCGCGTTCGTGACGCCCGGCTACCCCGAAATTGCGCCGCTCAACGCCCGCGCATCGGAGCTGCTCGAAAAATGGACCGACGACCCCGCGCTCGACGCCTATCTCACCGAAGACCCCAACCGCGTGCTCGCGCAGGCCGCCGCCATTTACAGCGCGCTGCAGGAGCAGAACATCGCCTATGTGATTCCGCAGGAACCGCGGCTCGACCATGTGGGCTACCGGGTGCGGATGTGCGACGCGGTGATGGCCGAAAAAAAGGGTGCGAGCCTCGACCTCACACTGCTCTACGCCGCGTGCCTGGAAGCCGTGGGGCTGCATCCGCTGCTCATCCTCAAAAAAAATCATATTTTTGCGGGCGTGTGGCTCGACGCGCTCTCGTTTCCCGATGCGGTGCAGGACGACCCGCTGCTCATCACCCGCCGCCTGGCCGACGGGGTGAACGAAATTGCCGTGGTGGAATGCACACGCTTTGCGGTGGGGCGTCAGACCGATTTTGACGATGCGTGCGCCACCGCCGAGCAGGAGCTGCGCGGCGATTCCTCGGTGGAATATATCATTGACGTGCACCGCGCGCGCATTGGCGGCATTGTGCCGTTGCCCCACCGCATCCGTACCGACGAGGGCTGGCAGATCGACCTGCCCGACGACGCCGAGGAGCCCGCCCCCGAGCAGGAACCCGCCGCCGAACCCACCGGCAGTGCCCGCAAGCTGCTTTGGGAACGCAAGCTGCTCGATTTGGGGCTGCGCAACGCGCTCATTAACATGCGCTTTTCGCGCACGCTGGTGCCCATTCTTTCCACCTCGCTCGAAAAGCTCGAGGACGCGCTTATGGGCGGCAGCGACTTTTCCGTGCACCCCCGCCCCTCCGACTGGACGATGACCGACCGCGCGTTCCATTTTGAACAGATGCAGCAGCTGGGCACCCACGCCGAGTGGCTGGAGCAGGAGTTCGGCAAAAACCGCCTGCGCGCCATTTTGAGCGAAAAGGAGCTGCCGCGCGCCATCACCGAGCTTTATCGCTCCGCGCGCACCGCCATTGAAGAAAACGGCTCCAACACGCTCTATTTGGCGCTCGGCCTGCTGCGCTGGTACGAAAACGACCGCAGCGCCAAGCCGCGCTATGCGCCGGTGCTGCTGCTGCCGGTGGAAATGGTGCGCCGCTCGGCGCGCCAAGGCTACACCATCCGCCTGCGCGACGACGACCCCCAGCTCAACGTGACCATGCTCGAAAAGCTCAAGCAGGATTTTCAAATCGAGGTGCCGGGGCTCGACCCGCTGCCCATGGCGGGCGGCTCCATCGCGCTGCAAAAGGTGTTTGCCGTTCTGCGGCGCGCCGTGGCCGATATGCGCCGCTGGGACGTGCTCGAGTCGGCATATTTGGGCATTTTTTCGTTCTCGCAGTTCGTGATGTGGAACGACCTGCGCAACCGTTCCGACGCGCTCGCGCAGAACAAGATCGTGCGCAGCCTGCTCGACGGCAAGCTCGCGTGGGACGCCGAAGACATGCAACTGGGCGCGCGCGTGCCCGAAGAAAACGTGCTGCTGCCCATTCCGGCCGACGCGTCGCAGCTGTTTGCCATTGAGGCGGCGTGCAGCGGCGAGAGCTTTGTGCTGCACGGCCCGCCCGGCACCGGCAAGTCGCAGACCATTACCGCCCTCATTGCCAATGCGCTCGCGCAGGGCAAAACCGTGCTGTTTGTCGCCGAAAAAATGGCGGCGCTCGAGGTGGTGCAAAAGCGGCTCGAGGCCATTGGCATCGGGCCGTTCTGCCTGGAGCTACATTCAAACAAATCCAAGAAAAAAGCGGTGCTGGCGCAGCTTTCGGCGGCGGCCTCGGTCACACGCGCGCGTTTCTCCGAAGCCTACGCCATTGAGGCGGAGCGCATGGCCGCTCTGCGCGCGGAGCTGGACGGCTACGCGGCCGGGCTGCACCGCACGCTGCCCTGCGGCCGTTCGGTATACGATTTGATCAACCACTACGAAAAATACCGTTCCGCGCCGGACATCGGGCGGTTCCCGTCGGATTGGTATAAAAAGCTGACGCAGGAAGCCTATGAGCAGCAAAAGGTGCTGGTGAACCGGCTGATCGCGGCGGGCCGCGCGGTGGGGCATCCGCACGACCACCCGCTGCAGATGATCGGCTGCACGCAATATTCCCAGCAGCTGCGCCATGCGCTGCCCGATGCGCTCGAAGCCGATCAGGCGGCGCTCGCGGCATTGCAGGCGGCCTACGATGCGCTCGCGCCCGCCGTGGACTACACCGGTGATTCGTTTGCCGGGCTGAGCGAGCTGGCGGCGCGCGCCGAGGAGCTGGCGCTCTGGGTGGGGCTGCCGCGCGCCTGGGCGCAGAGCGACCGCATTCGCATGGACATGGCCGAGGTGCAGGAGATGAGCCGCCATTTTCGCCATTTGGCGGAGCTGCGCGGGGAGCTGATGCAGCGCTGGAAGCCCGAATTTCTCACCGCGCAAAACGGCGCGGCGCTGCGCAGCGAGTTCACCGAGCTGAGCGGCAAGTGGCTGCTGCCGCGGCTGATGGGCATGCGCGGGCTCACGCGCCGCATGGCGCTCTATTGGGTCGCGCCGGTGCCGCGCGAGGAGCTGCTCGCACAGTTCACGCTGCTGGCGTCGTATCAGGCGGAAAAAGCCGTGACCGACGCGCTCTGGTACACCCACGGGCCGAACCTGGGCGCGCTCGACCGCGGGGAACAAACCGACTGGACCGCGGTGGAGCAAAGCGCGGGCCGTGCCGCCGAAAGCGCCGCCCGGCTTTATGACCGCTGCGGCAGCGACCGGTTCCGCATGCGATTCTGCGCGCTGCCCGCGCTCACCGCGCCGGTGCGCGCATTCCACGAGGCGTGGCAGGCGCTTCAGGCGCCGCATGCGGCGCTCGTGCAGCTGCTTGCGCTGCCCGAAGACAAGGGCGACGGCTGGATCGCGCGCCAGCAGGCGCAGTGCGAAAGCATTGCCGCCCACGCCGACGAGCTCAAGGAGTGGATCACCTGGAACGCCGTGGCCGACGAAGCCAACCGCGCGCGCCTGCGCCCGGTGGTCAAGGCCTATCGCGCGGGGCTCGCGCACGAAGACGTGGCGGCCGCGTTCCGCAAGGCGCTCGATCAGGCGCTGATCATCGGCGCGGTGGACGCCAACCCGCAGCTCAATCGGTTCTCGGGCGTGGTGTTCAACGAGCAGATCGCGCAGCTGCGGCGCATGGACCGCCGCCTCACGCTGCTCACCCGCCGCGAAATTTACTGTCGCCTGGCCGCCAAGGTGCCCGATTTTGCCCGCGAGGCCGCCCAAAGCTCCGAGCTGGGCATTTTGCAGCGCGCCATTCGCAGCGGCGGGCGCGGGGTGTCCATTCGCCGTTTGTTCGACCAAATTCCCAATCTGCTGCCGCGGCTGTGCCCGTGCATGCTCATGAGCCCGATCTCGGCGGCGCAGTATCTCGACCCGAACCGCGAGCCGTTCAGCCTGGTGGTGTTCGACGAAGCGTCGCAGCTGCAAACCTGCAAGGCGGTGGGCGCGCTGGCACGCGGGCGCGACGCGGTGATCGTGGGCGACCCCAAGCAGATGCCCCCCACCTCGTTTTTTGCTTCGTCCACCATGGACGAGGAGAGCGACGTGGAGGATCTGGAAAGCATTTTGGACGACTGCCTTGCGCTGAACATGCCGCAAACCCATCTGCTCTGGCACTACCGCAGCCGCCACGAAAGCCTCATCGCGTTCAGCAACAGCCGTTTTTATGATAATAAACTCTACACGTTCCCCTCGGTGAACGACCGGGAGTCGAAGGTGCGGCTCGTGCATGTGGACGGCACGTTCGACCGCGGCCGCACGCGCTGCAACCGCGCCGAAGCCGAGGCCATTGTGGCCGAGCTGCAGCGCCGCGCCCACGACGAAACGCTGCGCGGGCTGAGCGTGGGCGTGGTCACGTTCAACATGCAGCAGCAGGATCTGATCGAGGACCTGCTCAACGACGCATGCAGCGCCGACCCCGCGCTCGAAAGCTGGGCCTACGGCGGTGAGGAACCGCTGTTCATCAAAAATTTGGAAAACGTGCAGGGCGACGAGCGCGACGCCATTTTGTTCTCGGTGAGCTACGGGCCGGACGAAAACGGCCGGGTATACATGAACTTTGGGCCGCTGAACCGTGACGGCGGCTGGCGGCGGCTCAACGTGGCCATTTCGCGCGCGCGGTGTGAGATGACGGTGTATGCCACGCTCACGCCCGACCAGATCGACCTGAGCAAAACCAATGCCGACGGCGTGGCGGCGCTCAAGGCGTTTTTGGAATATGCCGGGGGCGGCGCGCTGCCGCAGAACGACCGTGCGGCGCACTATGCGCGCGCCAAGCAGGGTGTGGCCGACGCCATTTGCGCCGCGATCCACGAGGAGGGCTATGCCACCGAGCAGCAGGTGGGGCATTCCGAATACCGCATCGACATTGGCGTGATCGACCCCGACCACCCCGGCCGCTATGTGCTGGGCATTTTGCTCGACGGGCCGCAATATGCCCACGCGCGCACCACGCGCGACCGCGAGCTGGCGCAGATCGACGTGCTGCGCGGGCTGGGGTGGTCCATTCTGCGCGTGTGGACGATGGATTGGTGGGATAACCGCAAAAAGGAGGTACAGCGCATCATTCGCGCGCTGCGCCAAGGTGTGCCCGCCGACGAACCGGAGGAGGAGCTGCCCACGCTGGCGCAGCTGCTCGCCGAGCCCGAGCCTGCGCCCGACGACGGCGACGAATCCGACGGCGCGGCCGACGCGCTGTCCGGCGGTGACGAATCGACCGACACGCCGCTTTCGGGCGCGCTGGTGTACACGCCGGTGGACGTGGCGGAGCTGGGCAGCGACGCCGACGACGAATTGCAGGCTGCGGCCGAAAAATTCACCGACGGCTACTCGCTGGTGCAGTATCATTCCACGCACCTGTCGCCCGCGGTGCAGGCGCGGGTGCGGGCGGTGCTCGCGCAGGAAGCGCCCATCAGCGGCGGCCGCCTGAGCCGTTTGGTGGCGCAGAGCTTGGGCGTGACGCGCTTTGGCAGCCGCATTTTGTATCGCATGGATGTGCTGTTCACGCGCATGAAGCTCAAATCGACCACGCAGGGC
>CAKUME010000074.1 GCA_934667575.1 uncultured Eubacteriales bacterium
ACGCGTAGAACTCCTGCTCACCAGCGGTGAACACAAATTCTTTGCCACATTCTTTGCAGGTGAGAGTTTTGTCTTCGTACATGTGATTTACCTCGCTTTGGTTAATAAAAAATTTTGTCTGCCCAAAAGCGGCTGCAAACCGCTTTCATTGTCTTTGTAAACAACGCTCTGTTTCCGAGGGGGGCATATATCGGAACGGTCCCAAAGGGTCCGTAGCCTACTTGGATGAATCGCGCAGCTTGCGGCGGATGCGCTGCATGGCATTATCGGCGCTTTTGGCGCTGATGCCCAACCGAGTGGCTGCCTGCCGCGTGGATACCGACGAGAGATATGCGGCGAGCACGCGTTTTTCCATGGGCGAAAGCCGGGTGTTGGCCGCTTGGAACACCGCGTGCAGCTTTTCCTGTGCAAGCAGCTGTGCTTCGGGGCCGGGCACACCGAGCTGCGGCTGCGCAGCCTCGAGCTCGTCGATCGAAATCGGCGGTTGTGCGGGAGCACTCTTTTTGCGGGAGGCTGCGCGCACGGCCGAAATCATCTGACGATCGGCGCACACCATCGCATAAGACTCAAACGGTACCGGCGACTCGGAGCGGTAGCGATGGACTGCACGCATCAGCCCGAGCGCGCCCTCCTGCACCAAATCGTCGAACTCCACCGCGCCTCCGGCATAGCGGCGTGCATGCCGCCGCAGCCGCGGCATCATTGTCAGAAACAATTCCGCAAACGCGTCGCAATCTCCGCTGCGCGCCTGCGCCGCCAGCCGACGAAGCCGGTTGGATTGGAGTTCTTTTGTTTCGGCCATTCCGTCATCACCTATGGTTCCGCCAACCCTGCATTCGTGCACAGTACAATCATACCGCATTGTCAGCCGATTGTCAACTGTTTTATTCAAATTGTTAAAAAATATTTTTGAGATGCGCAATGCAAATCAACAGTTTGCGTGGAACGGCGTATCGTGTCGCTTCTCGCCGGGGTTTTCCGGCGAAAATTTCTATTTTACGGCACCAAACCGAGCCTGCACACCATGAAGTTTCACAAAAACGGCTTACTTCTTTCCCCCGGCCGCGGGCTTATAGCTATCCTTGAGCGACACGCTGCGATTGAAAACCGGGTGCTCCGGCGTGGAATCGGTATCGACACAGAAATAGCCGAGCCGCAAAAACTGATACGATGCCGGGGCCTGCGTGCCGCGCAGCGACGCTTCCACCTTGCAGTCGGTAAGCGTCTGGAGCGAATCGGGGTTCAGATAATCGAGAAAGTTTTTGTCGCCCGAATCGGGGTCGGCCACGGTAAACAGATTATCGTAGAGCCGCACCTCGGCGTTCACGGCGGTGGCCGCGTCCACCCAATGAATGGTGGCTTTCACCTTGCGGCCGTCCGGCGTGTTGCCGCCGCGCGTTTCGGGATCATAGGTGGCCGTTACCGCCGTGACGCGGCCGGACTCATCCTTGATGCAGCCGGTGCAGCGCACCACATAGGCCGTTTTGAGCCGCACCTCGTTGCCGGGGAACAGCCGGAAATAGCCCTTGGCGGGGGTTTCCATGAAGTCTTCCGCTTCGATCCACAGCTCGCGCGAGAACGAGACCGGGCGCGTGCCTGCGGCGGGATCGGCCGGATTGTTTTCCACCTCAAAGGTCTCGCTCTGCCCTTCGGGATAATTTTCGAGAATCAGCTTCACTGGATGCAGCACGCCCATCACGCGCAGCGCATGCTCGTTGAGATCCTCGCGCAGGCAATGCTCCAAAAATGCGTATTCCACCACGCTGGCCGCCTTGGAAACGCCAATGCGTTCGCAAAACGCACGAATGGAGCCCGGGGTGTAGCCGCGGCGGCGCAGACCGCAGATGGTGGGCATCCGCGGGTCGTCCCAGCCGTGAACATAATGCTGTTCCACGAGCTGACGCAGCTTACGCTTGCTCATCACCGTGTTGGTGATGTTCAGGCGGGCGAACTCGATCTGGCGCGGCTTGGCAGGCAGCGTCACGTTGGCAATCACCCAGTCGTAGAGCGGCCGGTGGGCTTCAAATTCCAGTGTGCAAAGCGAATGAGTGATACCCTCGATCGCGTCCTCGATCGGATGCGCAAAGTCGTACATGGGATAGATGCACCATTCGTCGCCCGTGTTGTGGTGGCGCGCATGGTTGATGCGGTAAATCACCGGATCGCGCATATTAAAATTGCCCGACGCCAGATCGATTTTGGCGCGCAGGGTCATACGGCCGTCTTCAAATTCACCGTTTTTCATGCGGGTGAACAGGTCGAGGCTTTCCGCGATCGGCCGATTGCGGTAGGGGCTGGTGGCCGGATGCGTGAGGTCGCCGCGATATTCGTGCATCTGCTCCGGCGTCAGCTCACAGACATACGCGAGCCCTTTGCGGATGAGCTCCACCGCGCACTCATACATCTTGGGGAAATAGGACGACGCATAAAAGAACCGATCATCCCAAGTGAAGCCCAGCCAGCGAATATCCTCCTGAATGGCATCCACATATTCTTCGTCTTCCTTGGACGGATTGGTATCGTCCATGCGCAGGTTGCACAGGCCGCCAAAGCGCTCCGCCGTGCCGAAATCGATGTTGATCGCCTTCAGATGGCCGATGTGCAGATAGCCGTTGGGTTCGGGCGGAAAACGGGTGTGCACACGCATTCCGGCAAAACGGCCGCCTTCGGCAATATCTTCGCGGATAAACTCGTCGATAAAGTTGCCTTTTTTTTCGGCGTCCGTCCGTACTTCTTCGTTATTCATATCGGAAAACCCCATTTCTTTTTTCGGTTGAATCATCATGATTTGCAGAGCTTGGCAATACCGGCATCGATGCGCCGAAGGCTTTCTTCGCGCCCGAGAATCGCCAGGATCTCGACCGCGCCGCCGGGCGTGACCGCCGTGCCGGATGCGGCAATGCGCACCGGCCACATTACAAAGCCGTTTTTCACACCCATGCGCACCGCCATGTCGATCAGCAGGTCGTGAATGGCGTCGGCCGTCCATTGGGGCAGCGCCGCAAGCTCGGCACGTGCCTGCTCCAGCGTGGTTCGCGCATTTTCTTCGTTCGTTTTACTTTTTTTATTGGCGAACAGCGCGGCATCGTAGTCCGGCAGCTCGCGGAAAAAGCCGATCAGCTCGGGAATTTGGCGCAGATTGGTCACGCGCGGCTGCAAAATTTGCGCCATCAGCGCCCAATCCATCTCGCGGCCGGGCAGCGTTTCGCGGAACACCGGCTCCGCCAGCTGCTCAAACTGCGCCGGCGCCATCGCGCGGATGTATTCGCCATTGAACCAGGTGAGCTTATCGTAGTCAAAAATGGCGGGCGACTTGCTGATGCCGCCGATGTCAAACGCCTGCTCGAGCTCGGCGAGCGTGAACAGCTCGCGGTTTTCTTTGGGGCACCACCCCAGCAGCGCAATATAGTTCACAATGGCTTCGGGCAGGTAGCCCTCCTGCACCAGTCCTTCAAAGCTGGTTGCGCCGTGGCGTTTGGACAGCTTGGACACGGTGCCGTCCGGATTTTTTCCCATAATCAGCGGCAGATGAACATAGGTCGGAATCTCCCAGCCGAACGCTTCGTAGAGCAGATTGTATTTTGGCGCCGACGACAGATATTCGCAGCCGCGCACCACATGGGTGATGTGCATGGTGTGGTCGTCGATCACATTCGCAAAGTTATAAGTCGGGTAGCCGTCGGACTTGAGCAGAATCTGGTCGTCGAGCGTGCTGTTTTCCACCGTGATCTCCCCGAACACCGCATCTTGAAATGTGGTGGTGCCGGTCAACGGCGTTTTTTGCCGGATCACATAGGGCGTGCCCGCGTCGAGCAGGCGCTGCACCTCGTCGGCGGGCAGATTGCGGCAATGGCGGTCGTAGCCGCCCGGAAACTCGTCGCCGGACGCGGTTTTGAGCGATTCGAGCCGCTCTTTGGTGCAAAAGCAGTAATAGGCCTTGCCCTCGCGCACGAGCTGCTCCGCATAGGGGCGATACATTTCGAGCCGTTGGCTCTGCACATAGGGGCCGTAGGGGCCGCCCACATCGGGCCCTTCGTCGTGCGTCATGCCCACGGTTTGGAGCGTGTTATAAATCACCTGTTCTGCGCCGTCCACATAGCGTTCGCGGTCGGTGTCTTCGATGCGAAGGATGAATTTTCCGCCCTGTGACCGGGCGATCAGATACTCATACAATGCCGTGCGCAGGTTGCCAACGTGCATAAAGCCGGTCGGGCTGGGCGCAAAACGGGAACGGACTTCTTTCATAACGGCCTCCATCAATTTCGGGCCCGATGCCATACGGCTGGCCCGATTGTTCTATAATCGTTTCTATTATACCATCCCCGGGCGAAATGTGCAAATCCTTTTTTGGAGAAAATGAAAATATTTTACCTCATTGCGCCGATCACCGCCCCAAAGGCCGGCCCCGGCTTCGGCCCGGTGAATTTTTGCCGCAATTTGCACGCGGCGCTTGCAATTTTGCCGTTTTGTGATATACTGAAATGGAAAACCGGGCCGATGCCCGAAACGCAAAGGAGAATCGCCCCATGCTGATGGACTACACAAACAAGCTGCTGGTGAGCGCAAGCTTTTTGGTGCTGCTGGCCGGGTACTGCGTGACGTCGTTCGTGCGCCCGATGAATGCGCTTGAGAACGCGCTGATGCTCACCTTGGCAATGGAGCCGGTGCTGGTTGCCATGCTGCGCCGCACGCTCAAGCATCGCCGCCAGAACCCGAGCACGGGCATTTACTATGGAAAAATTGCCGTGGTGATCACCTGCATGGCAGGCGCGGTGGCGCAGCTGCTGTTTGCGGTGATCGCGGCGGTGCGAAAGTGAGGAGGCAGGCAGAATGAGCCGAACGGTTTGGATTACGGGCGCATCACGCGGCATTGGCCGCGCGTGCGCGCTGCGGTTCGCGCACGCGGGCGACCGGCTGGCGCTGCTGTATCATCACAACGACGCGGCGGCGGCGCAAACGGCAGCTGATTGCCGGGCGCTCGGCGCGCAGGTGCTTCTGCTGCGCGCCGACGTGGCGGACCGCGGCGCGGTGTTCGACGCAGCGGAAGCCATCCGGCTGGAGCTGGGGCTTGTGGATGTGCTGATCAACAATGCGGGCATCGCGCAGCAAAAGCTGTTCACCGATATCACCGAATCCGATTGGCGGCGCATGACCGGCGTGAACTTGGACGGCGTATTCTATTGCTGCCAGGCCGCGCTGCCGGGCATGATCCACCGCAAAAGCGGGCGCATCATCAACATTTCCTCCATGTGGGGGCAGGTGGGCGCATCGTGCGAGGTGCATTATTCGGCGGCCAAAGCGGGGGTGATCGGGCTCACGCGCGCGCTGGCCAAGGAGGTGGGGCCGTCGGGCATCTGCGTGAATGCGATTGCGCCGGGCGTGATCGACACGGAGATGAACGCCGCGCTCGATGCAGCCACCACACGCGCGCTGTGCGACGAAACGCCGCTGGAGCGGTTGGGCACGCCGGACGACGTTGCCCGCGCAGCAGAATTTCTCGCCGGGCCGGGCGGCGCGTTTGTTACCGGACAGATTCTGGGCGTGAACGGCGGGTTTATCATTTGAACCGCACCCCACGCCGGGATTTTATTCAAAGAAAGAAGGAAATGAAGTATGTTTCAGGGATTTCAAAAGGCCGTTACATTCAGCTATGACGACGGCATCACGCAGGATCAGCGGCTGATCCGCATTTTGAACAAATACGGGTTAAAATGCACATTCAACCTCAATTCCGGTCTGCTCGGCACCCACAATTCACTGCTGCGTGAGGACGTGACGGTGGCGCATGTGAAGCCGCGGGCCTGTGAGGTGCGCAAGATCTATGCCGGACACGAAATTGCCGCGCACACGCTGACGCATCCCGTTCTCAAAGACCTGCCCGACGACGAGGTCGTGCATCAGGTGGAGGACGACCGGCTGGCATTGAGCGAGCTGGCCGGTTATGAGGTGGTGGGCATGGCTTACCCGTGCGGCACCTATGCCTACGACACGCGCGTGGTGGACCTGATTCGCCGCCGCACCGGCATCCGTTATGCACGCAACACCACATCCACGTTTGGCTTTGACCCGCAGCCCGATCTGCTGATGTTTGAGCCCACCATCTATCATCATGGCGACTGGAATCGGCTGTTTGATACCGGGCGGCGGTTTTTGGCACTGAAGCCCGACCGGCCGCA
>CAKUME010000075.1 GCA_934667575.1 uncultured Eubacteriales bacterium
CTGGGCATGCAAAAATTGCAGAACAGCCAAATTGAATACATCCGCATGAACGATCAGGACAAGGTGGAAGCCGCCCCGGCCGCGGATCCGGGCCTGTGGGGGCAGATCCGGGCGTGGTTCTCCCGCATTTTCTCCTGAACCGCAGGCATAGCGTTCCTTCCCGCGGAATAAAAATAAATGAGCTTCCGGGCGGGAAGAAAAATGCAAACGATCGGACGAAAGGGGAGTTGAGAGAAAATCTTGGCTCCCCCTGCTATTATCTGCAAATTCAATCGGGAAAGGAGCGGACGCAGTGAGTAAAAAAAGTTCGGTGCAAACGCGTCGTCGAATTCTGATCTCTATGCTGCTCATTACCGCGCTGAGCCTGGGGCTGGTGGCGCAGCTGGCGCGCCTTCAGCTGGTCAAGGGCGAAGAGCTTCAGGAGCGCGCCACCAACCAGCAGATGCGCGACACCTCGCTGCGCGCCGCGCGCGGTACCATATACGACACCAATATGAACATTCTGGCCCAGAGCGCCACGGTGTGGAACGTGTATATTTCGCCCGCCGACATCAAGGGCAGCACCGAAGAAGTCAAAGAAAGCAAGCGGCATCTGCTTGCGTCCGGTTTGGCGGAGGTGCTCGGGCTCGATGAAGAGGAGATCTATCAGAAAACGCTCAAGACCAAAAGCTATCAGGTTTATATCAAGCGCAAGGTCGAAAACGACGTGCGCGCACGGGTGCTTGAGCTGAAATCGGACAAAAAATACGCAGGCGTGGCGGCGGTGATCGGCCTCGAGGAAGATACCCGCCGCTACTACCCCAATAATGAGCTGGCCGCCACGGTGCTGGGCTTTACCGGCACCGACGGTCAGGGCCTTGCCGGGCTGGAGGCGTATTACGATACCGATCTCACCGGTACGCCCGGCCGGGTGATGACTATCAAGAACGCGCTCGGCACCGAAATGGATTTTGAATATGAGCAGCGCGTGGATCCCAAAAACGGCAATAGTCTGGTGACCACGATCGATAAGGTCATTCAGGGCTACCTCGAAAAAAATCTGGATAAGGCAATCGAGGATTATCAGGCGTCGCGCGCCGTGGGCATTGTTTTGAATGTGAACACCTTCGAGGTGCTTGGCATGGCCACACGCTCCGCGTTCAACCCAAACAGCCCGTTCACGGTGTCGGACGCCGCGCAGGAAGAGATCGACAAGCTCGAAAAGGATCAGCAGTCGGCGGCGCTCGGCGCGGCACAGAACCTGCAATGGCGCAACACCGCCATCTCCGATACCTATGAGCCCGGCTCCGTGTTCAAAGCGGTCACGGCGTCGTCCGCGCTCGACGAGGGCGCCATCACGCTCCAAACCACCGTGAATTGCCCCGGCTATTTTAATATCGGCGGATGGACGTATAAGTGCAATAACTACGCGGTGCACGGGGTACAGAATGTGGTCAACGCGCTGGAAAACTCCTGCAACATCGGTTTTATCCAAATCGGCCAAAAACTCGGCGCGTCGGCGTTTTGCCGGTATTATGCCTCGTTTGGCTTCACCGGAAAAACCGGCATCGATCTGCCCGGCGAGGTCACGCCCACTGCCAATGTGCATTATCACGACGAAAGCACCATGGGCATCACCGAGCTGGCCAGCTCGTCGTTCGGCCAAAGCCAAAAGGTCACGCCGCTGCAAATGGTCACGGCAATGGCCACGGTGGTCAACGGCGGCCATTTGGGCACGCCACATCTGGTGCGCCAGATTTTGGACGCCGACGGCAACATCGTTTCCACCAAGGATGCCGGCATCCGGCGTCAGGTTATTTCCGAAGAAACCTCCAAACAAATGCGCGCGGCGCTTGAAAGCGTGGTCACCAACGGCGGCGGCAAAAACGCGGCCATCGAGGGCTACCGCATCGGCGGAAAAACCGGCACCGCCGAAAAGCTGGATAATCAGGATAAATCGGCGCGTGTGGTGTCGTTTTGCGGCTTTGCGCCGGCCGATGATCCGGAGGTCGCCTGCATTGTCGTGGTGGACGGCCTGCAGGTGGGCGCCTACGGCAGCACGATTGCCGCGCCGCTGTTCAAAGCGATTATGGAAGATGTGCTGCCCTATCTGGGGGTGGAAAAAACCGGCGAGGTATCCACCGATTCCACGCTGGTGGACACCCCCAAGGTCATTGGTGAATCCGTAGACGATGCCAAACAGGCAGTAAAGGCGCTCGGGCTGACTGCGCGCGTGGCCGGCGGCGGCGAAACGGTGCTTTCGCAATACCCCGACCCGGGCACCCAGCTCCGCGAGGGCGGCACGGTGGTGCTGTTTACTGCGGAAGACAGCAAAAACGAACTGGCCGAAGTGCCCGGCTTCAGCGGAATGACGCTCCAGCAAGCCAATCAGGCGGCGGCCGCAGCCGGAATCAACATCCGGGTGTCGGGCAGCGCAACGTCCGCCGGGGCCACCGTGGCCAGCCAATCCATTGCGGCACAGTCCAAAGTGACGCCGGGAACGATCGTCACGTTGGAATTCATCATTCATAACCGAGAATAGACGCAAAGGAGTATGATGCCCATCCATGAAGCTTTCTGCGTTGCTGCATCAAGTGGATGCCAAAGCCGAAATGGCGCAGGAAGTGGAAATCAGCGGAATAACCGATTGTTCCGCCAACGTTGAAAAAGGCAATTTGTTCGTATGCATTCCCGGTCGCCATGTGGACGGCCACACGTTTGCCGCGCAGGCGGCGGCACGCGGCGCGGCGGCACTGGTCACGCAGCGGCTGCTTCCGCTCCCGCTGCCGCAGCTGGTGGTGGCCGACCCCCGCCGCGCGTATGCGCAGCTGTGCGTCGCATTTTTTGGCAATCCGGCGCGACAGCTTCGCATTGCCGCCATTACCGGCACCAACGGTAAAACGACCACGGCGTGGCTGCTGCGCAGCATTTTGGAACAAAACGGGCGCAAAACCGGATTGATCGGCACCATTCCCGAGGAACCGGCGCCGCTCAGCTCCACTGCACACTACACCACGCCCGCGCCGCCGGAGCTGCACCATCGCCTGCGGCAATTCGCCGACCACGGCGTACACTGCGTGGTGATGGAGGCCTCCTCGCAGGCAGTCAGCCAAGAGCGGCTGGCGGGCATTCATTTTTGCTGTGGTGCATTTATGAATTTGTCGCCGGAGCATATGGACTATCATCCCACAATGGAGGCATACTATCAAGCAAAGCGTAAATTATTCCAAAGCTGCGACTGCGCCGTGATCAACATCGATTCCCCGTGGGGCGCGCGGCTCACGCGCGAGGTGCCGTGCCGCACCGTGACCGTTTCCGCCGCCTATCCCATGGCGGATTATGTGATCGGCGGTTTCCACGGCACGGCATCCGATATGGAGTTCACGCTCCGCCACCAAAACATCACCTGCACGGTGCGCCTGCCGATGATCAGCCGCTACCATGCCTACAATGCCGCCTGCGCCATTGCCTGCGCGGCGGAATATGGCGTGCCGCTGCGCGCGGCGGCCGTGTGCCTGGAAAATGCACCCACGGTGCCGGGGCGGCTCGAGCATTTGGCGCTGGATTTGCCGTTCGACGTGTATCTTGATTATGCGCACACGCCCGAGGCGCTGGAACAAACGCTGCGCGCCATGCGCGCCGTGTGCCGCGGGCGGCTGATCTGCCTGTTTGGCTGCGGCGGCGACCGCGACCGCACCAAGCGCCCGGTGATGGGTGAAATTGCGGCGCGGCTGAGCGATGCCGTGGTGCTTACCAACGACAACCCGCGCACCGAAAACGAGGCGCACATTCTCGACGAAATCGAGGCCGGCATGGGCGAGGCGGCGCATTGCCGCATTCCCGACCGTTCCGCCGCCATCCGTGCGGCGATCGCCATGGCGGAGCCGGGCGATATGGTGCTGATTGCCGGCAAGGGCCACGAACAATATCAGATTCTTGCGGACGGATGCCATCCGTTCGATGAACACCGCATCGCTGCACAGGCAGCGGCATATTGGAAAGAGGAAAGGACAGTCTGAAAATGGAACCGATCAAGTTAAAAAATGTGGCGGAGGCCATCGGGATGCGAAGCGAGTCGGAACGCGAGGTGGAGCGCATCAGCACCGACACGCGCACCATCGTGCCCGGCAGCGTGTTTTTGGCGCTGCGCGGCGACCGCTTCGACGGGCACCGCTTTGTGCGGCAGGCGGTGGCGGCGGGAGCCGAGGCGGTCATTGTGGAGGAACCGATCAAGGGCAATCTGCATGTGCCGGTTTTTGAGGTTCCCAGCACGCGTGCCGCGCTGCTTCAAATCGCGCACTACTACCGGCTCCAATTCGATATTCCCGTGGTCGCCGTAACTGGCAGCGTGGGCAAAACCACGACCAAAGAGATGGTGGTGGCCGCATTGGCCGGCAAATACCGCACGCTCAAAACCGAAGCCAATCTGAATAACCAAATCGGGCTGCCCAAAACGCTGTTCCGTCTGGACCATACGGTGCAGGCGGCCGTGGTGGAAATGGGCATGGATCAGGCCGGTCAGATTCACAATATGTCCATGGCGGCCGCGCCGTCGATTGCGGTGATTACGAACATTGGCCATTGCCACATCCAAAATCTCGGCTCGCAGGAGGCGATCCTGCACGCAAAGCTCGAAATTCTGGACGGGATGGATCCCAATTCGCCCGCAGTGCTCAACGGCGACGATCCGCTGCTGGCGGGCGCGGCGCCGTCGATCAAAAACCCGGTGCTGCTTTATGGCATCGATTCGCCGGACTGCGACATTCGCGCGGAGCATATCGTGGAAACCGAGCATGGCCTTTCGTTCGAAATCGCGGTGCCTTCCATGCAGCTGCGCACGGCCGTGCAGCTGCCGGCATTCGGCCGCCATTTGGTGCTCGACGCGCTGGCCGCGTTTGCCGTCGGCCTGCTGCTTCAGGTGCCGCCGGCGGTCATGGCCGAGGGGCTTGGGCACTATGTGCCCAGCGGCATGCGCCAGCGCATTGTGCCTGCGTCGGGCATCACCGTGGTCGAAGATTGCTACAACGCCAGCCCCGATTCCGTGTGCGCCACGCTGCAAGCGCTGTCGGCCATGGGCGGCGGCCGAAAAATTGCCGTGCTCGGCGATATGCTTGAGCTGGGGGATTATGCCGAAGTAGGGCACCGGCGCTGCGGGCGGTGTGCAGCGGAGCTGGGCATTCCGTTGGTTGCAGTGGGCGAGCTGTCGCAATGGACAGCGGACGAAGCGCGCGCACACGGCGGCGAAGCGCAATGGTTTGCCGCGCAGGACGCTGCCGGGCAGGCGCTTTGCGCCGCGCTGCGGGCGGGCGACACCGTGCTGTTCAAGGCCAGCCACGCCATGCACATGGAAAACCTGATGGCGCAGGTGTATGCGGTCTGGCCCAAAACGGCGGACGCAGAACAAAATGAGGAAGGGCAGGCAAAATAAATCATGAGTGGATTATGGGCGGCCGCAGCGGCGGTCATCGCATTCGGCGTAACGGCGCTGATGGGCAAATGGGCGATTCCTTTTCTGCACAAGCTCAAGTTTGGTCAAACGATCAAAGAAGTGGGGCCGACTTGGCACAAAAACAAACAAGGCACCCCCACCATGGGCGGCATTATGTTTATAATCGGCATTTTCTGCGCCATAATAATTGCAGTGCCGCTCTATTATTCCGGAACGACCTACACCGGTCCCGACGGGATTCAATCACTTTGGGGTGAAAGCAACCTGCTGCAAACGCGCGTGTTTGGCGGGCTGATTATGGCGCTGGGCTTTGCGGCCATCGGTTTTTTGGATGATTACATCAAGGTGGTCAAAAAACGCAACCTCGGCCTCAAGCCCGGCCAGAAAATGCTGCTGATGTTTCTGCTCGGCAGTGCCTATCTTGTGTCGCTTTATGTGGGCGGCGAACGCGGAGAAACATGGATCCCGTTTGCGGGCACCGTGCAGCTGGGCTGGTGGTATTGGCCGCTCGCGCTGTTTGTGATTCTGGGCACCGTCAATTCCGTCAATCTCACCGACGGCATCGACGGCTTGGCCGCATCGGTCACATTTTTTGCGTCCGTGTTTTTCATGGCGATCGCGTCGGTGCTGCGGTACTACGGCATGAGCATCTTTGCGGCTGCGGTCGCGGGCGGCTGCGTCGGCTTCCTGC
>CAKUME010000076.1 GCA_934667575.1 uncultured Eubacteriales bacterium
AGGGCTTCTGCTCGCTGTCGCCGTGGCCGGAATACAGCGAAGAAAAGTGCCGCGACGCGCAGGTGGAAATCGCCGTGCAGGTAAACGGCAAGGTGCGCGCGCGCCTCACGGTGGACGCTGATATTTCGGCGGACGGAGCCATTGCGGCCGCCAAAGAAAATCCGAAGATCGCGGCCGCAATGGCGGACGGCACCGTGGTGAAAGAGTTGTATGTGCCCCGCAAACTGGTGAACTTTGTGGTTCGCGGCAAGTGATTGAAAATCGGGAAAGGACAATGTAATGAGTATTTTTGTGGATGAAGCATCCAAAGCCTTTTGGCTCAACGGCAAAGGCGTGACCTATGCGTTTTTTATCAACCAATACGGCTACGCGGAGCATCTGTATTACGGCGCCACGGTGGGGCTGGATGATCTCACCTATACACGTGTCGGCGGCATGACCTCCACCTCGGCGACCCCGCCCGGAACCGACGACAGAACCGCGCTCAACACCTACCAGATGTTCGCGCCGGAGCTCGCGTTTTTTGGAACCGGCGATTACCGCGAGCCGGCGGTGCAGGTGCAGAATGCGCCGGGCGACCGCCTGAGCGAGCTGCTCTATGACCACTACGAAATTCTGCCGGCCAAGCCCGCCATTGCGGGCATGCCGTCGATGACCGGCGGCGAAACGCTGGCCGTTTGGCTGCGCGACCCGGTCACAAATTTTGGCGCAACGCTGTATTACACGGTATACGACGATGCCGATGTGATCGCGCGCCATGTGGTTTATCGCAATGGCGGCACGGAGCCGGTCACGCTGCGGCGGGCCTATTCGTTCTCGTTCGGTCTGCCGGGCGGAGACTATGAGATGCTGTCGCTTTATGGCGGCTGGGCGCGCGAGCGCCAGCCGGAGCGGGTCAAGCTGCACCACGGCGTGACGTCGATCGATTCCAAACGCACCGCTTCGTCGCACACGCTCAATCCGTTTATCGCGGTGATGGCGCCCGACGCGACCGAAACGGCAGGCGAGGTCTATGGCTTCAGCCTGGTGTATTCGTCTTCCTATGTGCTCAAGGCAGAGGTGGCCGCCTCGGGTGAAACCGTGGTGACCGGCGGCATCAACGACTTCGACTTTGGCTGGCAGCTCGGCGCGGGCGAAGAATTCGCCGCGCCCGAAGTGATCATCGCCTATTCGGCGGCGGGATTAGGCGGCATGAGCCGCGCCTACCACGACGCGTTCCGCGACCACCTGATCAATCCGCGCTACGCCCATGCGCAGCGCCCGCTGCTTATCAATAACTGGGAGGGCACCTACTTCAGCTTCGACAACGCGAAGCTGATGGCCATTGTGGACGCAGTGGAAGGCACCGGCATCGATACCTTTGTGCTCGATGACGGATGGTTTGGCGTGCGCAACGACGATACCTCCGGCCTTGGCGACTGGGTGGTGAACACCGATAAAATGCAGGGCGGACTGCGCCCGGTGATCGACCATGTGCATGCCAAGGGCATGAAGTTTGGCCTGTGGTTTGAACCGGAAATGGTGAACGAGAATTCCGATTTGTTCCGCGCGCATCCCGATTATGCCATTCAGGTGCCGGGGCGCGGCCATTGCTACAGCCGCCACCAGCTGATGCTCGACCTCACGCGCGCCGATGTGCGCGACGAAATCGTGCGCGCGGTGAACCGGGTGCTCGACGAAAATCCGATTGATTATGTGAAGTGGGATTATAACCGCAATGTGACCGAATCGTTTTCGATCGGACGCAGCGCGGCGCAGCAAACCGAGTTTGCGCACCGTTATGCGTTGGGGCTGTATGACCTGTGCGAGCGCATTGTGGAAGCGCATCCGAACATATTTTTCGAAGGCTGCTCGGGCGGCGGCGGACGGTTCGATCCCGCGATGCTGCACTATTTCCCGCAGATTTGGACTTCGGACGATACCGACGCCGAAGAGCGCACCCGCATTCAGTACAGCACGTCGATCGTTTATCCGCTTTCGGCAATGAGCTGCCATGTGTCGGTCTGCCCGAACCACCAGACCGGCCGCACCACCCCCATGGCCACCCGCGCCGCCATTGCGCAGCTGGGTGCAACCGGCTATGAGCTGGATACCACTGCGTTCAGCGCAGAGGATATTGCGGCGGTGCAGGAACAAACCGCGGAATACCGCCACAATGCGCAGCTGATTCTGGACGGCGACCTCTACCGCATCGACGATCCCTATCGCACCAACTTCTTCACCGAGGCGGTCGTGGCCAAAGATAAGCGCCGCGCGGTCATGGTGTCCTATCGCCGTATGGGCCGCCCGAATGCCGAAGCCAAGCGCGTTCGGATGCAGGGGCTCGACCCGGCCAAGCGTTATTGCGTGCCGGAGCTCGGCCGCACGCTGCTCGGCGCCACGCTGATGCAGGTGGGTGTGCCGATGAATTATCACGGCGGCGATTTTGGCGAGGTCACGCTGCACTTTGATGCGGTGGAAGAATAAAAAAAATTTCCGATAATTCCGCGAGAACACTTGACAATTGCATGGGATATCATGTATAATATAAGCTGTATCGTGGTTGAATACCCCTGCCGTCAGGCGGAGGGGAGGGAAGATAGATGTCAGAAATTCGTATTAAGGAAAATGAATCTCTCGACAGCGCGCTCAGACGCTTTAAAAAGCAGTGCGCCAAGGCCGGAGTCATTGCCGAAGTGCGCAAAAGAGAGGCGTATGAAAAGCCCTCTGTTCGCCGCAAGAAAAAATCCGAGGCTGCCCGTAAGCGCAAGTTTAGATAATTTGCGCCCGGCAACGTACGAGTTGAACGGTCAAAGGGAAGCGGGCGCGTTTGCGCTCGCTTTTTTTCGTGCCGTCATTTATGCGTCAGACCAAACAAAGGGGGAACACGCGCATGGCGTTTTTTGCGCCCAGCTTTCGTTTTCATCGGGTGGAGGAAATTACGCCGGCGTTTTTGCAGTCGCAGGGCGTGCGCGGCTTGCTGCTCGATGTGGACAACACGCTCTCGCCGCACAACGCGCCGCTGCCCGAACCGATGGCCGTGCGCTGGCTCAAAAAAATGCAGCGCGCGGGTGTTGCGGTGATGATCGTGTCGAACAACCGTCCGGCGCGGGTGTCGCCGTTTGCCGCCCGGCTGGGGCTGCCTTTTACCGCCAATGCGGCCAAGCCGCTGCCGCTCGGGTTTGATCGCGCGCGCCGCACCCTCGGGTTGCCGCGCGAATCGCTCGCCGTGGTGGGCGATCAGCTGTTCACCGACATGGCCGGCGCCAACGCGGCGCATTTGCGCGCCATTTTGGTGGACCCCATTCAACCGGAAACGCACGGCTTTTTGCGCGTGAAGCGAAAATGGGAGCGGCCGCTGCTGCCGCGCTACCCCTATACTGAGATTCAAAAGAAAGAGGCGGATCCGCAATGAAAAAAATACTGGTGCTGCTGGGGCCGAACCTGAACATGGGCGGCATTCGCGACAAAGGCATCTACGGCGAAGAGTCGGCGCAGTCGATTGAAGAAGAAATCTATGCGCAGGCCGAGGCGCGGGGGCTCGCGTGCGAAGTGGTGCAGTCGAATTACGAGGGCGCCCTGATCGATCAGGTGCAGCAGGCGCTGGGGGTGTTCGACGGCATTGTGCTCAACGCGGGCGCGCTCACGCATTACAGCTATGCCTTGCGCGACGCGATCGCGGGCGTGCGGGTGCCGTGTGTGGAAGTGCACATGTCCAATATTCACGCGCGGGAAGAATTCCGCCACACTTCGGTGATCGCACCGGTGTGCGTGGGCCAAATTGCAGGATTTGGAAAGCAAAGCTATTTTTTGGCCATGGATGCGCTGGTTCATATCTTAAAATAAAGCAAACGCATCTCACATGATCATATTATTAAAAAACGAAATGGAATGGAGCGAACGGCAATGAGTGAATCGGCAATGAAATCGTTGATCCAAGCGCTGAAATCGAGCGAAGCGGATGCATTTTTGATTGGCTCGGAGGTGAACCGCCGCTATTTCACCGGCTTTGCGGCCACCGACGGCTGGCTGCTGGTCACGGCGGACGGCGCGGAGCTGCTGATGGATTCGCGCTACACCGAGGCGGCGCAGCAGCAGGCGCGCAATTGCACGGTGGTGGCATTTTCGAATATTTATGAAACGCTGCGCGAACGGTTGAGTGCGCACAACGCCCGGTCGATGATGCTGGAGCAGGCCAAAACCTCGCTGGCGGAGTGGGCGATGATGCAGCGGCAGCTGCCGAAAATCCGGCTGATCGATTCCCCGCTGCTCGATGACCGGATCACGGCGATGCGCGCAATCAAAACACCTGCGGAGCTGCGTTCCCTTGCGCAGGCGCAGGCGCTCACGGAAGAGGGCTTCCACCATATGCTCGACTATCTGCGCCCCGGCATTACGGAGCGCGACGCGGCGCTGGAGCTGGAATTTTATATGCGCAAGCGCGGCGCGGAGTGTGTGGCGTTCGACTTTATTGTGGTATCGGGCGAAAAAACCTCCATGCCGCACGGTGTGCCCGGCGATCGGGTGATTTCGCGCGGCGATTTTGTCACGATGGACACCGGCGTGGTGATCGACGGCATGCACTCCGACATGACCCGCACGGTGGCGATCGGTTCCGTGAGCGACGAGCAGCGCAAGGTGTATGAGATCGTCCGCGCGGCGCAGGCGGCCGGCATTGCCGCGGCGCGGGCGGGCGTGAACTGCCGCGACGTGGACGCCGCCACGCGCAAGGTGATCGACGATGCAGGCTACGGCCCCTATTTTGGCCATTCCACCGGCCACAGCGTGGGCATGGAGATTCACGAAATGCCCTGTTTTTCGCCGCGCAGCTCCGATGTGGCCAAAGAAAACATGGTCATTACCGTGGAGCCGGGCATTTATCTCCCGGGCAAATTCGGCGTCCGCATTGAGGATATGGTGCGCATCACCCCAACCGGGTGCGAAGATTTGACCCATGCGGAAAAAGATTTGATCATTCTATAAAATGATGTGATTTCAAAGATGCATGGCGCAGCGGTTTTCCGCATATTTTGTTCCGTGCGTTCTGCGCAGCGATTTGCCGCATGCGCATGCACAAAAAACCGGACCCGCGTGCCGCAAATGAGTCCGGCGGGGCGGATCGCGGAGGGCGTTAGCATTCTTTCGTTGTGCGCGCCGGCGTGCGGGCGTGAAAAATCCGCGCGGCAGCCCATAAAATTGCAGAAAGTTCTTGCAAATTCCGCAGGAATACGGTAAAATAATAAGAGCATATTAAATTTCAAAAGTGAGGTTTTCAATTTATGATTACAGCAGGCGATTTTCGCAACGGCGTGACGTTTGAAATGGACGGCAAGGTTTACTCCATCATCGAGTTCCAGCACGTGAAGCCGGGCAAAGGCGCGGCGTTTGTGCGCACCAAGATCCGCGACGTAATCAACGGCGGCGTGACGGAGCGCACCTTTAACCCGACCGAAAAGTTCCCCACCGCTTATGTGGAACGCAAAGACATGGAATACAGCTACAACGACGGCGATCTGTATTACTTTATGGATCCTGAAACCTTCGATCAGGTGCCGATCAACCGCGACGATCTGGGCGATGCGTTCAAGTTCGTCAAGGAAGGCATGACCTGCAAGGTGCTGTCCTACAAGGGCAATGTGTTCGGCATTGAGCCGCCGTATTTCGTTGAGCTTGAAGTGACCAAGACCGACCCGGGCTTTAAGGGCGACACCGCCACCAACGCCACCAAGCCTGCCACGCTCGAAACCGGCGCGGAGATCAAGGTGCCGCTGTTCATCAACGAGGGCGACAAGATCCGCATCGATACCCGCACCGGCGAGTATATGGAGCGTGCGTAATTCGCGTTTTCTGCCCAAATCAAAACCACAAAATCAAAGGAGGAGTCGATTATGACGATCACGGAACGCGTGGCCTATCTTAAGGGCCTGATGAATGGACTGGAGCTGGACACCAACAGCAAAGAGGGCAAAGTGCTCTCGGCCATGTATGAGGTGCTGGAAGACATGGCAAACGAACTGGATCACCTGGGCGACCGCGTGGATGAACTGGGCGATCAGGTGGATGAGATCGATGAAGACCTC
>CAKUME010000077.1 GCA_934667575.1 uncultured Eubacteriales bacterium
CTGTATGACTGGGTTCATACAGGCGCTTTGCGATGGGGCGGGTCAGTGAATCTGCCGAATCTGCGTTTCGGTTTCCATCGGGAATGAGATTAACGACGTGCCGGATGCGTCTTCGGGGCGCAAACACACTGCCGAGATCTGCGGGTTATTATAGGTGATATAATAATACGTTTTGGTTGCTGCGCTGCAGCAGCTGGAATAAATCGTGTATTCGCATGCGCCATCCGCAAGCCGGCAGCATCCGCGCTGCTGTGCCACGGAGCCGAGAATGTGGAAAAACTGGGTGACGCTTTCCGTTTCGCCGCTGCCGGACACGGAATTGGCCCGCACAAACGCCGCCCGCACAAACCGCGACTGCGACGACAAATCGCCGGGCAGTCCGATCGCGCCCATGCCGCGGCTATACTCCGCAAGCGGCAGCTCGCCGCCAAATCGGTTCTGCGGCGGCGCTGCGCTCAGCGACTGATAATTATTCAGTGCAAACAGCTGCATGGGAAATGGCGGATTGTTCGTGAGCACTCCGGCCGGATCATCGTAGATGTGCACGCCATTGGCGTCGCTTTCGAGCACAATGCAGTCGTGTGCGTCAGCGATCATCCAATGCAGCTGTGCCGTCGGCATTCCCTCACAAAACGGGTCGCCGGTGATATTGAGCTGCGCGAGCAGCGGCCGAGCCTCGGCCACGGTGGCACATTGCCGCAGCAGCCACGGAATTAGCTCAAATTGTGCGACATTATGCTTGTCCGGCAGCGGCGCGCGATATACCGCGTTGCCCACAAAATTCAAGCCCGCCATGCAAAGCCCCGCCTCATTCATCGCATCGTAGTAAAGCGGAAAATCCTGCGCAATGTGCGCCATGCCAATTAGCGCATAGCGTCCATCCGATGCAGACATGTGCCGCATGGAAAACGGAAACAAACGCGGGGTGATTGCAATGCGTTCGCCAAACCCACGCTCATAGTCCAGATTACGGCCAAAATAAAGCCCCTTGGTGCGATATACTGCTGCGGTACACATAAAAAACATCTTCCTCCGGTACGATCAAATTTCTATCATTTATCTTACCACAGATCGCGGGCAGAATGCACGAACAAACGGTGAATTCTTTTTGAAGAAAAAGCGATTTTGCTCCGACTTTTTTACCGGAGAAAAACCGCTTTGTTTGGATATTTCAAAAGAATTTTGGCTGCAAAACCAAATTTATTTTTTTTGCAAATATTCGTCGATCGCTTGGGCGGCCGTTTTGCCTGCGCCCATCGCCGAAATGACGGTTGCGGCACCCGTGACCGCATCGCCGCCTGCGAACACGCCGTCGCGCGTGGTGGCGCCGGTTTCTTCTTCCACGATGATGCCGCCGCGGCGGTTCACGTCCAGCCCACGGGTGGTGGATTTGATCAGCGGGTTCGGCGAAGTGCCGATCGCGATCACCACGGTGTTCACATCCAGCTCGAATTCACTGCCCGCAACCGGAACCGGACGGCGGCGCCCTTTTTCATCCGGCTCGCCCAGCTCCATGCGGATGCAGCGCAGCCCGGTGACGCAGCCGTTGCGCGGATCGCGCGCGTTGTCGGGATTATGATAGCTGAGCACCTCGACCGGGTTATTGAGCAGCTTGAATTCAATGCCCTCTTCCATGGCGTGCTCCACTTCTTCTTTGCGCGCAGGCAGCTCCTCCATGGAGCGGCGGTATACGATGTAGACCTTTTCGGCGCCCAGACGCAGCGCAGTGCGCGCGGCATCCATGGCCACATTGCCGCCGCCCACCACGGCCACTTTGCCGCCCTTGCTGATCGGCGTGGTGGGGTTGGGCAGGTAGGCCTTCATCAAATTGCTGCGGGTCAAAAATTCGTTGGCAGAATACACCCCTTTGGCGCTTTCGCCCGGAATGCCCATGAAATTCGGCAGTCCCGCGCCGCTGCCAATGAACACGGCTTCGTAGCCCTGTTCGAACAGATCGTCCACGGTCAGCGTTTTGCCGATGACCATATTCGTTTTCATTTCAACGCCCATCGCAGCAAGGTGGTCCACTTCTTTTTGCACGATCGATTTGGGCAGACGGAATTCCGGAATGCCATACACGAGCACGCCGCCCGCCACATGCAGCGCTTCAAAAATCGTGACGGCGTAGCCCTTTTTGGCCAAGTCGCCCGCGCAGGTCAGGCCGGAGGGACCCGACCCCACAATCGCCACGCGATGGCCGTTGGGTGCAGGCACGTCCACCTTTGTGTTGTCGTGCGCATTGTGCCAATCGGCCACAAAGCGCTCCAAACGACCGATGCCGACCGGCTCGCCCTTGATGCCGCGCACGCATTTGGATTCGCACTGCGTTTCCTGCGGACATACGCGGCCGCACACTGCCGGCAGCGAGGAGGTTTGGTGAATAATCTGATACGCGCCCTCAAAATCCCCCTCACGCACCTTGGCGATGAATTCCGGAATGTGGATGTTCACCGGGCAGCCCGACACACAGGGCATATTTTTGCACGACAGGCAGCGCATTGCTTCATCAAGCGCCATTTCCTCCGTGTAACCGGTGGTCACTTCGTTAAAATTATGTGCGCGCACCTCCGGCGCCTGCGACGGCATGGGATTCTTTTTGGGCGACATATTGCGCTGAACCGGCATGGTTACTGCGCCTCCTTTCGAAGCAAATTGCAGGTTTCTTCATATGCATGGCGTTCAAAATCGCGATACATGGTACCGCGCTGCATGGCCTCGTCAAAATCGACCTCATAGCCGTTGAAATCCGGCCCATCCACGCAGGCAAATTTGGTCACGCGCTGCCCGTCTTGATGCAGCGTCAGACGGCAGCCGCCGCACATTCCGGTGCCGTCGATCATGATCGGATTCATCGACACCGTCACCGGCGTGCCCGTGGGGCGCGCCGCTTCCACCACAAATTTCATCATAATCAGCGGGCCAATGGTGATAATCATATCAAACTGCGCGCCCTGCGCGAACAGTTCGTTGAGCGACATACACACATTGCCCTTGCGGCCGTAGGAGCCGTCGTCGGTCATCACGATCAGTTCGTCCGACACTGCGCGGAACTCGTCTTCCAGAATCAGCAGATCCTTGGAGCGGAAGCCGATCACGGAGGTCACTCGGCAGCCGCGGCGATGCAGTTCCTCCGCAATGGGGTAAGCGATGGCGCAGCCCACGCCGCCGCCCACGATACATACGTTTTTCAGGCCGTCCAGATGGGTGGGGGTGCCCAGCGGCCCAACAAAATCCGAAATACATTCGCCTTCGTTTTTGGCATTGAGCAGCGCCGTGGTGGCACCCACGATTTGAAAAATGATGCGCACGGTGCCATTTTCCGTGTTGCAGCCCGCCACCGTCAACGGAATGCGTTCGCCGTCGGCATTCACGCGCAGAATAATGAATTGACCCGGCTTCGCCTTGGCCGCCACATCGGGCGCTTCGATGTCCATCAGGGTCACGGTGGGATTCAGTATTTTTTTGTTTGCAATACGATACATGATCCGTCTCCTTTGGTGTCCGTAGAATACAGCCCCAGGGGCTGCTGCACAAAAATGCAGATGCAGCGCGGGCATGGACCGATGCGCATGCATCCGCAATTTCGGACTGTTTTTATTTTAGCACACTTTTTCGCAAAATACAAACAGAAATATCCGGAAAAACGAAAAAGCTTGCTTTTTTTCTTTGCGCGCGCTATAATTAGCACAGCCAAAAGGAAGAAGGAACCCAAGATGAAATTTTTGAAAGATCGGGCGTTTTACCGCGCGTTGTTTGGGCTGACGGTGTCCATTGCGCTGCAAAATCTGCTTGCATACAGCGTGAATCTGGCCGATAATGTTATGCTGGGCGCATATAGCCAAACCGCGCTTTCGGGCTCCGCCCTATGCAATCAGATCCAGTTTCTGCTGCAAATGATGGTTTCGGGAGCAGCCGAGGGCTTGGTCGTGCTGGCGTCGCAGTATTGGGGCCAGCGCCGCGTTGCGCCCATTCCGCCCATTGTGGGCGCGGCACTGCGCTTTTCGGTGCTGTTGTCGGCCGCGTTGTTGGCAATGGCGGCGCTGTGGCCGGAATTCTGCTTGGGGCTGATTACCTCCGAGCAGGCGGTGATCATGGAGGGCGCCCGTTATCTGCGCATTGTGTGCTGGACATATGTGATTTTTGCCGTTACGCAAACGCTGATCGCGGCGCTGCGTGCGGTGGGCATTGTGCGCATTGGTTATGTTATTTCGTTTTCTACGCTGTGCATCAACGTGGCGTTGAACAGCTGCCTCATCTTTGGCAAGCTGGGCTGTCCGGAGCTGGGCGTGCGCGGTGCGGCGATTGCCACACTCGTTTCGCGCTGCGTGGAGCTGGTGATCGTCGTGTGCTATATTCTGCACGGCCACAATCCGCTGACGCTGACACTGCGCAAGCTGCTCATCCCCGATCGCGGTTATGTGAAGGATTACTACCACACCTCGGTGCCGCTCTTTTTGAATCAGGCGCAGTGGGGATTGGCACAGCTGGTGCAAACCGCTGTGCTGGCGCATCTGGGCGAGGCGGCCATCGCGGCCAATTCGGTGGCCACCATTGTGTTTCAGATCGTTTCGGTGGTGGTGTATGGCACGGCGAGTGCCAGCGGGCTGCTGGTGGGGCAAACCATCGGTGCAGGGCAGCTGGATCGTTTGCGCCCGATGGTGCATAGCCTGCTGCTGATTTTTGCGGCAAACGGCGTGGCGGCCGGTGCGGTCATTTTTTTCATCCGGCGGCCCATTTTGTCGCTCTATGCACTCACGCCGGAAGCTCATGCGCTCGCCATGCAGTTCATGTTCATTCTCTCGGTCACGGTGGTCGGCACAGCCATTCAAATGGCCGCCGACTCCGGTATCATCCGGGGCGGCGGCGACACCCGGTTCAGCGCACGAATGAATTTTTTCAGCATGTGGTTCATCGTGGTGCCGGGCGCTGCGCTTGCGGCGTTCGTGTTCAATGCGCCGATCGGCGTGGTGTTTTTCCTGCTCAAATGGGATCAGCTGTATAAGATCATCCCGGTGATGATCCACCTGTTCCGCTGGAAATGGCCGCGTGTGTTGGTTCGTCCGGCAGCTGCCGATTTCGGTGCCGAAAAAACATAAAAAAATTTGCGTCAACCTCTTGACATCGCGAATAGAATGTGATATCATAACAACAATATCAAAACAAACCGATGAATAAGAGTAGTACCTTTATTTGAACGTACCCAGAGAGTCGCGGGCGGTGCAATCGCGGCAACGCAGAATAAAGTGAATGGACTTATGAGGGTGGCCGAAAGCAAATTCGTTTGTAAGTAGTAGCCAACGGGAACCGTGCCCGTTATCCAAACGGCTTATGTGATTGCATAAGAACTGAGTGGGCGGCAAAAGATGTCGTCAATTTGGGTGGTACCGCAGGAATTACAACCTGTCCCATAGCAATATGGGGCAGGTTTTTTGTTTGCTCCGGAAAGGGGAAATGCCGCATGGCAATGCAGAACCGGCGATGGCGAAGCGAAATCCGTTTTTTAAGCCATCCACAATTTTGAACATGATCCATTGTATTTTTGAAAGGACTGTATTGATATGAAAACGAATTATTTCCGTAAACTGATTTCCCTTTGCTTGGCGGCCGCAATGACGGCGGGCGCGCTGATGATGACCGCCTGCGGCGGCAGCACATCCAGCACGGCCAGTGAAACCGGCAGTGCCGCCAGCGAGACCAAAACCAATGTGCCGGTGATTGGCATCAGCCAATATGCAGAGCACCCGTCGCTCAACAACTGCCGCACCGGTTTTCTGCAGGGCCTGACGGACGCCGGGCTCAAGGAGGGCACCGACTACACGGTGGAATATCAGAACGCAGGTGGCGATAACGATACGGCGACGCAGATTGCGACCACGTTTGCCTCCAAAAACGTTGCACTGATGGTAGCCATTGCAACCCCGGCAGCAACAGCGTGCTTTGCTGCATCCGAGGATAAAAACATTCCGGTGGTGTTCACTGCAATCACCGATCCGGTGAAGGCCAAACTCGACAAGGGCAACAT